>JAGGWU010000122.1 GCA_021163465.1 Candidatus Bipolaricaulota bacterium | reverse complement strand
GTTCGATATGAACGCGGTCGATGCCCCTCTCTGTGCCCAAGGCCTCTGCGGCCATCCTCCTGATGACCAGTGATCTCAGGCCCCGTGGAAGCTCAAGGAGCCCTTTTACCGAGAGGGCATCCTGATCCAACCTGACCTCTCCCAGGGCCCGGGCGGCGGCCCACTCCAGGGATTCCTCGGCCTCGGCCCAGAGCTCCGCCGACCGCGCCAGCGCCCCCTCGGGATCCGGCGCGAATTTTTTCAAATGGGGCAAGAGCTCCAACCGTATAGAGTTGCGCAGGTAACGCGTATCCAGGTTCGTGGGATCCACCACGTAGGGAATGTCGTGGGCCCGGCAGAACTCCTCCGTTTCCCGCCGGGAGACGCAGAGGAGGGGGCGGATGTAGGGCGGGGCGGAGAAGAGGATCCCCCGCAACCCCCCGGGGCCGGCGCCGCGCAGGATGTGCATCAACACCGTCTCCGCAAGGTCGGTGCGGGTGTGGCCCAGGGCGATCTTTTCGGCCCCGGCGTCTTTTGCGGCCCGCTCCAGGAACTCCCGCCGCACTATCCGCGCCGCTTCCTCCAGGTTCAGCTTCCTTTCCTTGGCGAAGGCGGGGACATCGCGGCGCTCGTACACGAGGGGGAGGCCCAAGTCCTCGGCGGCCCACCGCACCGCTTCCAGGTCCTTTTCGGTGTCCGGCCGGATCCCGTGGTCTAGGTGGGCGATGGTAAGCTTGAGTCCGTAGTCGCGCCTGAGCCACCAGAGGCAATAGAGGAGGCACATGGAGTCCGGCCCGCCCGAGACCGCCACCAGCACGTGATCTCCGGGGGCGAGCAACCGGCGTCGCTTCACTTCCTCCCGCACCCGCGAGAAGGTTTCCATGCCGCGCCCATGGTAGCCCGGGGGAGATCGGCCTTCACGGACGCGGGATGCGAACCGGTTCGACATAATCCGCGCACTATTCCCCTTGACTTAACTCTTACAAGGCTTTATAGTATAAAACGGTTCGAATGATACGGGGGGCTACTATTCGAGATGTAGCAAAAAGGGCCGGTGTCTCTGTCTCAACCGCTTCGCTCGCCTTGAACGGCAAACCCGGAGTCAGCGCCGAGACCCGGGCCCGTGTGCTCAGGGCCGCATTGGAACTCGATTATCATCCCCACACCGCTGCCAAGAACTTGGCGGATGGCCGTACCCGTACCATCGGCCTCATCGCCCCCATCTCTTTGGAACATCTGTTCTCGTCGGCGAGCTTCTTCATGAAGCTCTTCCGTGGCCTCCACCATATCGCCCAGCGCAAAGGGTATGTCCTTTCCCTCTATATCGCCGAATCGGATGATGAAGCGGCCCTGCAAATAAAGTCCCTAGTTCGATCCCGCGCGGTGGACGGCTTGGTGATCACCAACCCCACCTTTACCTCACCATATCTCGAGGAGATAAGGAGGTACCGCGTGCCCTTCGTGGTCATCGGTCGCCCCGTGGGAAAAGCCCCTTTCGTGGACAACGATAATCAGGCCGTTGGTTGGATGGCGACCCGACACCTCATCGAGCATGGCCACAAACGGATCGCGTTCATCTCCGGCCCGGACAGGTTCACCTTTTGCCAGGATAGGCTTTTGGGCTACAGGAAAGCCCTGGAAGAGGCAGGGGTCCCCTATTCCAGGGAGTTGGTCTGGCGCTCGGAGATCGTGGAAGAAGATGCCTGCCGAGTCGTCAAGGAGAATTTCCCGAAGATCCGCTTCACCGCCCTCCTGGCCGCCACGGATGTCCAAGCTGTGGGCGCGATCCGCGCCTTGAAGGAGATGGGCATCAAGGTCCCCCGGGATATCTCGGTGGTTTGTGTCAATGAAAGTGAGCTCGCCAGGCATTTCATGCCCTCCCTTACCACCGTAGATCTCCACGAAAGGGAGTTGGGACGCCGAGCGATGGAGCTCCTGATCCAGATGATCGAGGACGGAGTGGTTAGGGAAAAAGGGATCTATGTTGAGGCTAGCCTGATCATCAGGGAATCCTGTGGATGCAATTACGGGAAGGGAGGTGGGAACGAAAAGGAACAGGGAGCCCCACAAAAGAAATCCGGAAAGGGGTGATGCGAGGTGTACAAGTGGTTTAAGGTAGCGTTGGTCCTTGGGATTATGGTCTTCGGCTTAGGGGCTTTGGCACAGGAGAAGGTCGTCCTCTCCTTCGCGTATCCCACTTGGTTCACGGATTACCCGCGTTTCCTCAACTGGTACATTCCCGCCTTCGAGCGCTACATGGAGGCCCGGGGTACCCCGGTGGAGATCGAGGTCATGGAGCTTCCAGCACCGGATGATCCGTATCGTGAGGCCACATTGTTACGTCTGGCCGCAGGGACCCACGCCGATATCTTCGCCGACGATACCTTCTATATCCCCGCCGATGCCCTGGCGGGCTACCTCCTTGATCTCACCCCCTACGTGGAGAAATGGCCCGAGTGGAAGTTCTGGGTGCCGGCCGCCAAGGACGCGATCACCTTCCAGGGGAAGGTCTGGGGCCTCAACCGCGACACCGACGTCCGGCCGATGTACTACCGCAAGGACATCTTCGAGCTGGCAGGGCTACCCGTGCCGTGGCAGCCCACTTCCTGGGACGACATCCTCGAGGCCGCGCGGACCATCAAGGCCAAGAGGGCCGAGATCGCCAAGGCCCTCGGGGTCTCCGATGTGATCCCCGTCGCCTTCAAGGCTGGGATCCTGGGCGGCGAGGCCACCACCATGCAGGGCTTCTACATGCTGCTCCTCGGCGCGGGAGGGAGGCTTTATGACGCCGCAAGCGGCAAATGGGTGGCCAAAAGCTCCGCCCTGCTCGATACCCTGAAGTTCTACCACAAGATCTACATCGAAGAGAAGCTCTCCGTGGAGCCCGAGTTCTGGATGGCCGGAGCCCCTGTGGACAAGATCCATCTTTATCTTTCCAACGTCGGCCAGAGGCCGAATGAACCCGCCCTGGCCATGTTGGTCACCTGGGACGGCGTCTGGTACGACACCGCCAACCCCGAGCACGAGCGCTACATCCCCGAGCCTCCCGGCAGGGACGCGGTCCTCGCTTACTGTAAGATGCCGGCCAAGGAGCCGGGGGCCGGGATCCGCGGCCAGGACTTCGTGACGATCTCGGGCGGCTGGGGCATGGTGATCAACGCGGCCACCGAGCACCCGGACATCGCCTTTGAGTTCCTCAAGTTCGTCCACTCCAAGGGCGAGATGCTCGCCAGCAGGATCGATGTTCCCGGGTCGATCCGGCTGCCGGCCCGATGGGATCTGACCGAGGATCCGGTTTATCAAAAGCTCGCAACCCCATACGACATCTTCTGCGCCACGGAGCTCGTGCCGCTGACCACCGTGCGGCCGGGCTTGACGGAGTACCCCAAGGTTTCCGATCTGGTCCAAGAGGCCACCGAAAAGATCCTGCTCGGGGAGAAGCCCGAGGCCGTGCTCGAGTGGTACGCAGCGGAGCTCGAGGCGACGGTCGGGGCCGAGAACGTGATCGAGCTACCTTAAACCCCCTGTGGGAACAAGGGGCGCGTCCTTCGGGCGCGCCCCTTTTTATAATTCTCCGATGAGGAAGAGGCTCGGCTCCTTGGCGATCCTTCTTGTGCCGGCCTTCGTCCTGTGGGCGGTCTTCATGTTGGGGCCGGCCTTATGGGGGATCCGCCTCACCTTCACCAACGAGGCCCTGACCGGCCCGGCGGCGAAGAACCCCCAGTTCGTCGGCCTGGCCAACTATCACCGGCTGATGAGGGATCCCCGCTTCTGGGGCTCCGTTTACCGCTCGTTCATCTTCGTTTCGGGTTCCGCGATCGTGGGCCAGGCTGGGCTGGGGCTCTTGCTTGCGGTGTTGACCTCCGAGCGGAGGAGGATCTGGCCGAAGGTGAAAATTACAGGGCGTCTTGCCACGGCCCTCTGCTGGCTCGCCTGGGTGACCCCCGAGACCCTGATCGGATGGTGTTGGATCAGTTTTCTGGATTACAACGGTGTCCTTAACCAGATCCTCAAACTTTTCGGCTTGGGGCCGGTGTATTGGATGGTCCGCTACGGGATGCTCTCCATCATCCTCGCCAACATCTGGTGGGGCACCGGCTGGTCCATGATGCTCTTCAAGGCCGCCCTGGAGTCTATCCCCCGGGAAGTGGAGGAGGCCGCCGAGGTAGACGGAGCCTCGCCGTGGCAGAAGTTCCGGTATGTAGTCCTCCCGCTTCTCCGGCGTCCTATCTTCGTAAACGTTCTTCTCATCACCATCTGGACCTATGGCGTCTTCGGGCTCCCGTTTATGATGACCGGGGGAGGGCCGGGGCACAGGACCGAGCTGATGACGATCTACGCTTACAAAACCGGGTTCAAGTACTTCGAGATCGCTTACGGCACCACCGTCTCCATCGGGATCCTCTTCATCACCCTCTTCTTGGCCTTGGTCTACCACCGCTTGCTGGGGAGGAGGGCATGAGGCTGCGCAGGTGGTTGGGGGTGGCCCTGAACCATCTGGTGTTCCTGGCCATCGTCGCCTATTTCCTCTCCCCCCTGACCTGGCTCTTCACCTCGGCCTTCAGGGAAAATCCCTCGGTGTGGGTAGAGTTCAAGGACTTTACCTTGGGGAACTTCCCCAGGGTGTTCACCGGGGAGACGGCCAGGTGGGTGCGGAACTCCCTCTTCATCGCCCTCACTACCGCGTTGATGGCCGTCGGGGGCTCCTTCCTCGCCGCCTACCCTTTCGCCCGGTTCGAGTTCCGGGGCAAAACCCTTTCCCTTTTCCTGTTGGTTCTCTCGATGACGATCCCCTTAAGCGCGGTGATGCTCCCTACCTTCTCCTTGGCCCGGTTCCTCCACCTGCATAACACCCTCATAGGGGTTGCCTTGGTGATCGCGGCACGGCAAATACCCATGGGCATCTGGGTGACGAAGGAGTTCATTGCATCGATCCCCATCGAGCTAGAGGAGGCGGCATGGGTCGATGGCGCGAGCCGGTGGACAACCATCTGGAGGGTTATCCTTCCCCTTTGTGGGCCTGGGCTTGCGGTCATAGGGCTCATGTCGTTCGTCGCCGGCTGGGGGGATTTCACCACCTGTTTGATCATGTTGAGCTCGGAGGAGCTTTATCCGATCTCCATGGGGTTGTACAAGGCGAGCATCGAGGCCACCTCTTGGGGTTATGTTTCCGTCGATTATGGGGTGATGTGCGCAATAGGCCTAATTTACCTAATCCCGCCAATGTTAGCGTTCCTCTTCACCCATCGATACCTGGTGAAGGGCATGGTGCTCGGGGCCGTGAAGCAATAAAGTTGCTATTCGGCGCTTACGGGGAGAAAGGGAGTTGGATGACAGCGAAAAAACGACGCGTAATCGTGGTGCCGCATACGCACTGGGATCGGGAATGGTACCTGAGCTTCGAGGAATTCCGCTTTCACCTGGTAGAGGCATTGGACCGGGTCATCTCCCTGCTCGGAGCCCACCCCCGCTACAGGTTCACCCTGGACGGCCAGGTCATCCCCCTCCTTGATTACCTGGAGATCCGCCCCGAAAGGAAGGAGCTCCTGCAGGGATACATCCGCGAGGGAAGGCTCCTCATCGGGCCGTGGTACGTACAGCCGGACGAGTTCCTGGTGTCCGGGGAAGCCTTGGTGAGGAACCTCCTTCACGGGACGCGGCTCGCCCGGGAGTTCGGCGGCGTAATGCTTGAGGGGTACGTCCCCGACGCCTTCGGCCATATCGCCCAGCTCCCCCAGATCCTCCAGGGCTTTGGAATAGGTTCGGCCTATGTAATGCGCGGGGCCGACGGTGCCTGTGAGGAAGCGGGAGGGTTCGATTTCGTCTGGAAGGCCCCTGATGGATCCACGGCCGTCTGCCACGCGATGGAGATGGGATACTGCAACGCCGAGAGGCTCTCGTCCGAACCGGATGAGCTAACGCGTCCGCTGGCGCAGCTGGCGGGGGCCGGCCTCCTCGATCCGAACGACGCCCCGCTGGTAGCCCTTTTGGAGAAGCTCAGTGAAAGGAGCCTCACCGGGGCGGTGCTCCTTTTGAACGGCTGCGATCACCGTGGGCCCCAGATGGATCTCCTCCAGGTACTGGAAAACCTGGAGAAAAGGCTTCCCGAATGGGAGTTTTCCATCGGGACCCTTTCCGATTACACCGAGCTCCTACGAAAGGCGAGATCGGGGCTGCGCGAGATCGCCGGGGAGCTCCGCACCGCCGCGCGGCATCCGGTCCTCGCCGGGGTCCTCTCCGCTCGGTTGTACCTCAAGCAGCACAATTTCACGGCCCAGACCCTGCTCGAGCGCTACGCGGACCCCCTCTCCGCCCTGGCCGGAGCTATGGGGGGGCCGGATCTACGCCCGTTTCTCCGGAAGGCCTGGGAGATCCTCCTCCAAAACCACGCCCACGATTCCATCTGTGGCACCGGGATCGATCCCGTCCACCGGGAGATGGAGGTCCGCTTCGCCCGGACCGAGGCCATCGCCGACAGGGTGGCCCACCGAGCCCTCGGCACGGTAGGAGCGGCGCTTTCCGGGGACGGGGGGAACGAATGCCTCGTCGTCTTCAACCCAGCCCCCTGGGAGAGGAGGACCGAGGTCGAGGCCACGGTGAGCGGGGAAGGGGAGGTCACCCATTTGGTCGGGCCATCCGGCGAGGAGGTGCCCTGTTCCGTCCGGGGGAGGCGGATCGTCTCCGAGGGAGTGCTCGAGGGGGTGAGGCACTCCGTGGCCAAGGTGATCACTTTCCAGGATGTACTTCCTCCTTTCGGCGTCAAGGTCTATCGGGTGGGTCGCGCCGAGGGGAGGAAAAGGGGCGGGAGGTCGCTTTTGGCGACGGAGGACACCCTCGAGAACGAGTTCTACCGGGTCACCCTTCATCCCGATGGGACCCTCGATCTCTTGGACAAGGAGACGGGCGCGTTTTACCGGGGGTTGAACCTGCTGGAGGATTCCGGAGATGCGGGAGACGAGTACAATTACGCCCCACCGCCGGAGGATTTCCTCGTGACCTCGATGGGGATCAACGGGGAAATCCGGGTAAAGGAAGATCTTCCTTGGAAAGCGAGCCTCCGGGTGAGCTTCGAGTATTCCCTCCCGTGTTCCCTGACCCCGGATCGGAGGGGAAGGACCCCGGAACAGGTGGGCGTCCTAGTGGCCTTCACGGTGACCTTGTATCGGGGGATAAAAAGGCTCGATATCGCGGCGGAGGTGGAGAACCGCGCCCGGGACCACCGACTGCGGGTGGCGTTTCCCACCGGGATCCCGGCCGAGAAAAGCATCGCCGAGGACACCTTCTGGGTCACCGAGCGCCCCACCGTACCCCCGCCGGGCGAAGGATGGATCGAGGTCCCCCCCGCCACCCACCCTCAGAAGTCCTTCGTGGCCGTTGAGGAGGGCGGAAGGGGGTTCGCAGTTCTCAACCGGGGGCTGCCCGAATACGAGGTCTCCCCCCACGGGACCATCTACCTAACGCTCCTGCGGTGCGTGGGTTGGCTTTCCCGGGACGACCTCCCCACCCGCCGGGGCCACGCCGGTCCCCCCTACGAGACGCCGGAGGCCCAATGCCTGGGGAGCCACCGATTCGAGTACGCCGTCTACACCTATGCGGGCACATGGGAGGAGTCCGGGCTGTTGAGGGCCGCGTGGGAGTTCACGTCTCCTCCCCTGGCCACGGCCGTGAAGGGCGGCTCGCCCGCCGCCAGAAGTTTCCTCTCGTTGGAGCCTCAGGGGGCGGTCCTGAGTGCCGTGAAGCTCCCCGAGGAGGGAGAAGGGGTGATCGTGCGCCTATACAACCCCTTACGGAGGCGGCTCGACGTTCGGCTCCGGGTGGGGCTTCCCCTCGCCGGGGCCTGGGAGGTGCGGCTCGACGAAACCCCGGTCAAGGAACTGAGGCCCGACTCGCCGCACCTCCTGCGCTTCCCCCTGCGCGCCGGCGAGATCAAAACCCTAAAGTTGATCATCGCATCGAACCCGGCGGATTAGTTCAGATCCCGGCTCCCTCCGCGACGGCCCCGATCTCGGCGCCCCTGCCGACCCGGATGGGACCCAAAAGCACGGCGTTGGCCCCGATCACCACCCCCTCCTCTGTCCGCCCTCGTTTCCCGGTTGAGCGCCGGGTTTCTGGAGCGGCGCGGGTGGACGGGACGGCTCCCAGGACATCCCGGGCGATCGGGAAGCGACCTACCCAACGCGAGAACGGCTTTTTGGGGTTCCTGCTGGCCACTCCCGGGTTCAAGCTCTCGCTTCACATTCCAACGGGGTGTGAAGCCATCGTCAGGGCCCCGGTTCGTGAACCCATCTCATCGGGAACCGACTTCTTGCACATCGCGTTCCCGCGGCGGGATAGGCAGGCTAGGCTTCCCTTGAGGGACTGTCGTCGTAGTCTTAACCGAAGGGAAATCCACTTGTTCTCTGTCCAGCGGGTTTCACACAATGTTGCGGAGCCGGGGGTCGAGGCGGTCCCGGAGGGCATCCCCCAGGAGGTTGAAGGAGAGGACCGAGAGGGCGAGGAATACCCCGGGGAAGATGATGATCCAGGGGGCACGGATGATGTAGGTGCGGCCTTCGTTCATCATCCCTCCCCAGCTGGGGACATATGGCGGTATCCCCACCCCGAGGAAGTTAAGGGCCGCCACTTCCATGATGGAGAACGCGAACGTGAACGTGGACTGGACGATCACCGGGGAGAGGAGGTTCACCGCGATGTGACGAATGAGAATCCTCCCGGACGAGGCCCCCAAGGCCCGGGCCGCTTCCACGTACGTGTTTTCCCGCAGGGAGAGGGTGGAGCTGTAAACCACCCGCACCATCCGTGGCGCCCACACCATCCCCACGGCGATGATCACGTTCACCATCCCGGGCTTCCCCATGATGGCCATGAGAGCCAGCGCCAGGATGATGGCGGGGAAGGCCATGATGGCATCGACCACCCGCATGATCACCATCCCTAACCGATCGTAATAGCCGCCCAAGACTCCGAGCGGTACCCCGAAGACAAGCGCGAACGCGGATATGGAAAGCCCCAGGATGAAGGTGACCCGTGTCCCCACCAGCACCCGGCTGAAGATGTCCCTCCCAAAGTGGTCGGTGCCGAAGAAGTGGGTGGCGCTTGGAGGCTTCAGGCGGTCCAGGACCTTCAGCGCATCGGGATCATAAGGGACAAAATACGGAGAGAAAATAGAAATAACGACGAGGGAAAAAAGCACCCCCACGGCGAAAAGCAGAGTCTTCCGATGCAGGATCAGCTTGGCAAAGCTCACCATATCCCCCTAGCGGTAACGGATCCGCGGGTCCAGAAACGCGTAAGCTAGGTCGGTGACGAAGTTGATGACCACGTAGAGCACCGCCACCACTAACATGATCCCTTGGATCATGGGATAGTCCCGTTTGAGCACCGATTGCACGATAAGGCTCCCCACGCCCGGAAGGGCGAAGACATTCTCCGTCACCACTGCTCCGGAAACGAGGGAGGCAAAGGTGAAGGAGACCACGGTGGTGATGGGGATCGCCGCGTTGCGCAGAGCGTGCTTCAAGATCACCACCGAGTCCCGAAGCCCTTTGGCCCGGGCCGTGGTGATGTAGTCGGCACGCAATACGTCTAACATGCTGGAGCGAGCGGTCCGGGCCACCAGGGCAGCGTTCACGAACCCCAACGCAAACGCGGGGAGGATAAGGTTCTTTAGGTTGGCGATGTTGCCGGTAGCGATGACCGACGTATAGCCAGAGCTCGGGAAGAGATGGAGTTTTCCCGCGAATACCACCATTAGCATTAAGCCAAGCCAGAAGCTGGGAATGGAGGCCCCGGTCAGGGCGAGAAGCAAAAGGGAATTGTCCACCCAGCTGTTGGGTCGCACCGCAGCGATTACCCCCGCGGGAATCCCCAGGCCCACCACCACGATCAAGGCCATGATCCCCAAGAAAACGCTTGTTTCGGCCCGCTGACCGATGATCCGGAGCACCGGCTGGCGGAAGAATATGGACTCCCCCAAATTCCCCCGGAAGAAGTTAGCGAAGTACTTACAAAACTGTACCAGGATCGGTTTATCCAAGCCCCAGGTCCGCTTTAGAGCCTCTATCTGCTCCGGGGTGGCGTTGGGGCCGAGGAGGACCGAGGCGGGATCCCCGGGAATGAGCTGCATGAAGATGAAGGTGATAGTGACCACTAACAACACACTCACCACCATACCCGCGGCCCGCCGCAAGATGTAGGACAACATCCGACCGACCTTCTCGTACATAGGGGGCCTCCCCCTACGGAGAGGCCCCCTTAAGCCCTTATTCCTTCCAGGAATTCCAGAAATATGGAGCAGCTCCCATGTTGATATAGTCCGTGCCGTAACCCTTGAGCTCCGCGCGCTTCAGGTGCAATTGGAAGGCGTCGCCGAACTTGATGGCGGGTACCTCGATGTACCACAGCTCCATGATGGCCTCCCACACCTTGTACCGTACCTTGAAATCAGTAATCTGGTTGAGGACCTCGACAAGTATCCGCTTCTGGGGGGTGTTCCACCATCCGGCGTAGGTAGGGCTCAACATGAGCACCAGGGATGGATCAGGGATGGTGTAGTAGTAAGAGAACGCCAGTTCCCACTGGGGGTTCTCGCGGTCGTTGCGGCGGGCGAAGAAGGTGGCCTTGTCGTAGACCTGGAGATCCACGTTAAACCCGGCTTTCTTGAGCTGATCGGCTACCACCAGGGATTGGTTGTACTGGGCGGTCATGTCCCCAGCCACAATGAGGCGCAGAGGCTCGCCATTGTATCCTGTCTCCGCCAAAAGCTTCTTCGCCTTTTCGGGATCGGCTTGGTCATAGGCCTCGGTACCGGCGGTGGTGTACCAGCGGATACCGGGGGCGAAATAACTCCCATTGAGCTTCCAAAACTTCGGATCGCCGTACCCAGCGAGCATGATGGGCTCCATGTCCAGTGCAGCAAGGATCGCCTGGCGGATCTTCACATTTGCCGTAAGGCCGGAGATAGTATTACAGAGGGCAATGGGGTAAATAGGTGGATGGTCTACGATGATGGGCACGATGTTCGGATCGCCCTCCACGTTGGGATAGAGGTCGTTGGGGATGTTGACGGCGTAATCGTAGGTGCCGGCTTGGATGCCCACCAACCGCGCGTTGTCCTCGGGGACGAAGTAGAAGATCAGCTCGTCGAAATAGGCAACGCGTTTTCCGGCGTAGCCGCTTGCAGCATCATCCCGGGCCGAATACCCCTCGAACCGTACGAGCTTGATATAGTCGCCGGCCTTCCACTCCGCGAACTTATAAGGGCCGGTGCCGATGTAGTTCTCGGGGGATATGGGCTCGCTCCCGGCGGCCTCGGCTACCTCCTTGGGATAGATCCTGGGACCGCCGTAGATGTTAGCAAGGTACGTCTCCAACGGAGCGAAGGGCTGATCGAGCACCATCACCACGGTGTAGTTGTCCACGGCCTTCAGCTCGACCACGTGGCTCCACAGGGCCTTGGAAGTGAGGCCGTACTTCCCCCAGCGCTCGAGGGAGGCCACCACGTCCTCGGCTTTTAGTTCCTTCCCGTTGTGGAAGAGGACGCCCTTGCGCAGATAGAAGGTAACGGTCTTCCCATCGGCGCTGAGCTCCCAGTCCTCCAATAACATCGGGCGGGGAGTATAGTTCTCATCGAAGGCAAAAAGTCCCTCGAACACGTGCCTGGCAGGGATACTGGCGGCCACCCCGGTGGTGAGCTGCATGTCCAGAGTTCCAGGCTCCGATGCGAGGGCTACTTTGAGAACTCCGCCGTAATTAGGCGTTTCTGCCACGCCCACAAACGCAACGCTCACATAAAGGCCGACGAAAAGAACGAATTTGCGCCACATGTCCCCTCCTTTTTGTTTGGTTTTGGTGTCAAAGATTATTCCTGGAAATCACCTCCTTCCTGTTGATACTGCCACCATTATAATGCTGTAGATGCCGAGTTGTCAGCCTGCCTAACAACTTGATAGCATTGCAGGTAAAAAGGGATGTGCGATTCTATGTGGAGTCTTAAGGAGCGTGAGATGATCGATCTTACCATCAACGAGGAGCAGCTCGTGCGGACCGCAAAGAGGGCCCGAGAACGGGGGATCATTGTCCCCACCTTCAAGCAAATGCGTGACCCACAGAAGTACGTCCCCGAGGCGATCAAGGAGCGCCTGAAGGACGTGGGCCTATGGGACCTCCACCCCTTGAACCTCTTCCGCATCACCTGGAAGAACGAGCCCACGCCCAAGGGCGGGCTCTACGGCCCCGTGAACCGCTTGGTCTTCCCCCCCGAGCTCACCGGGGTGGATGCCACCATCATCGGCCTCGTGGGGAAGTGGTTCCCCACCGGGTCCCATAAGGTGGGCGCTACCTTCGGTTGTCTCGCGCCGCGCCTGGTCACGGGCCAGTTCGATCCCACCTTCCACAAGGCGGTCTGGCCCTCCAC
>JAGGWU010000187.1 GCA_021163465.1 Candidatus Bipolaricaulota bacterium | reverse complement strand
GACCCGGGCCAAGGAACACCTCTTCCTCCTTTCGGCCGAGGACTACCGCCTCCTCGGCCACCCCCTCCGGCCCCAGGGCCTCCACCACGAACCGGGATACCTTCGCCGGGCGCTTGCGGGGCTCTTCTCCGGGGAGGCGGTAGTCCTCGGCCGAAAGGAGGAAGAGGTGTTCCTTGGCCCGGGTCATCCCCACGTAGAAGAGGCGCCGCTGCTCCTCGAGGTGCGCGATCTCCGGGGGTACCTCCTCCGGCACCAAGCCGGGGGGAAGGGACAGGGCCGGGCGCCGCGGCCGGCCCGGAAAGAAATCCTCTATCAGCCCGGTGAGGAAAACCACCCGGAATTCCAACCCCTTGGCCTGGTGGAAGGTGAGGACCTGGACCGCCTCGGCCCCGGGTTCCGCCTCGCCCACCAGGGGGTTGTAGCCCAGCCCCCGGAGCTCCTCCAGGTACCGCACGAACCAGGGGACCCGGTCGTGTCGGGAGATCTCCTCGAACCGTCGCACCACCTGCTCGAAGAAGTCGGCGATATGCTCCAGCTTCCTCCCCTCCCGCCGGTCTTGGGAGCGGGAAAGCCGCTCGATATAGCCGGTTTCATCGGCGAGATACGTGTAAAGCACCTGGCCCGCGGACCGGCCCCGGGAGAGCTCCCGGCACCGGGAGAGGTGGCCCACCGCCTCGGCGGCGATCCTCGCCCCTTCAGGAGAAAGGCGTACCTTCCCCGCCGCTGCCTCCAAAAGAATCTCCCCCAAGGGGCGCTGCCAGCGCTGGGAGAGGCCCAAAAGATGCGCCAGGTCCTCCCCGGGCATCCGGTAGATCTCGGACCCCAAAAGGTGAAACAGGGCTTGGTCGTCCCGGGGATCGGCGATGCAACGGAGGAACGATATGAGAACCTTTATCTCCTCCTGATCGAAGAGCCCGGCCCCGTGGCGTCCGGCCAGAAGCCACGGAATGCCCCGCTCCGACAGCGCCCGAAGGTACGGATCGGGACGGTACCTGTTGCGGTAAAGCACCGCGAACTCCCCGTAGGGAACCCCTTCCTCCCGGTGGAGCTCCTCCACCTTCTCCGCCAGGAACTCCGCCTCGTCCACCACGTTGGCAAAGTGGAAGTGTCGGGGCCGCGGGCCTTCCCCCCTTTTGGCCCGGAGTTCCTTGGTGATCCGGTGGGGGATCTCCCCCCGCTCCGCCAGGGCCTCGAGCCGAAACCGGTTGTTCAGGATCAGGCGCCGGGCCCGGTCCAGGATCTCCTGGGTGGAACGGTAGTTCTCCTCCAACACCACCAGCCTTGCCTCGGGGAACCGGCGTAGGAAGTTCCTGAGGTTATCCCAACGCACGCCGCGGAAGCCGTAGATGGCCTGATCGTCGTCCCCCACCACGGTGATGTTCCGATGCCCCCCCAAAAGCTCCACCAGCCGGAACTCGGCGGGGCTCGTGTCCTGGAACTCGTCGGCCAAGACATAGGGAAAGCGACGGTGGTACTCCAAGAGGAGGCTCGGGTGCTCCTCGAAGAGGCGGATCGTCTTAAGGATCAGATCCCCAAAGTCCACGTACCCTTCCCGCTCTAGGAGCTGCTGATACGCGGCGTAGATCCGGGCGAGCTCCCCATGTAGCTCCAGGACATCCTCCGGCTGTTCCCCCTTCTCCCGCTCCTCTTCTACCCAGGAAAGATACCTCTCCGGGGTTATCCCCTCGTCTTTGGCCCGCTGGATGAGGGAGACCAAGGGCTGGAGGAAACGCAGCGGATTGCGGACCGCCCGGGGGCGGAACCGTCGCAGGGGAAGCCTCCAAAGGTTGTCCAAAAGGAAGATCTTCTGGTCCCACTCGTCCAGCACCCGGAAGTCGTGGGGGAGGCCGGCCAGGGGAGCGTTCTCCTGGAGGATCCGCTGGCAGACCGAATGGTAAGTGGAGACCCAGGCATCCAGCGCCGCATAACCCACCCACTCGAAGGCCCGATCCAGCATCTCCTCCGCCGCCCGCTCGGTGAAGGTAAACACCAGGAGCTGGTTCGGCCGCTGCACAAACCCCTCGGAGATGAGGAAGGCGATCCTCCTGGTGATGATGGTGGTCTTGCCCGTGCCCACCCCCGCCAAGACCAGAAGCGGCCCCTCTCCGTGGGTGACCGCCTCCCGTTGGCGATCGTTCAACCCCTCAAGGACGTCCATCGGGAAAGTATAACGGGGTTTCAGCCCCTCTTTTGTGGAAAGGAACACATGTCCTCCAAGGGACAACCGCCGCAGCGGGGGCGGGCGCGGCAGTGGACCTTCCCGTGACGGACGAGGAGGGCGTGGTACTCCTTGTAGAGCTCGAGATCCCGTGGGATGTTCTCCTCGAACATCCGTTTCAGATCCGCATAGCCCTCGTGCCCCCGGATCAGCCCCAGGCGGGAGAGGATCCGCCGGGTGTAGGCGTCGATCACGAAGGAGGGCTTTTCCGCGGCGTAGAGGACGATGGAATCGGCGGTCTCGGGGCCGATGCCCGGCACCGCGAGGAGCCTTTCCCGGAGCGTTTCGGTCGGCAGGGAAAAGAGCTCCACAAGCCCACCGTGTTCCCTCACCAACTCGAGGAAAGCCCGAAGCCTTTTGGCCTTCTGATTGAAGTAGCCAGCGGGGCGGATGAGTTCCGCGATCTCCGCCGCGCTCATCCGCCACAGGCCCTCGGGGGAGAGGACCCCGGCGGCCTTCAGGTTGGCGATGGCTTTGGCAGCGTTCCTCCAGTTGGTGGCCTGGGTGAGGATCGCCCCCACCGCCACCTCGAAGGCGCTTTCCCCAGGCCACCATCCCTGGGGGCCGTATGCGGAAAGGAGCCGCCGGTATACCTCAAGGAGCACCTCCTTTGTCCCCACGGCGGGGCATTTTACCCCGGTGCCCCTTTCCTGGAACCACGGCCTCAAGGGGCC
The DNA here is from genome assembly GCA_021163465.1 of Candidatus Bipolaricaulota bacterium. Classification (GTDB taxonomy): domain Bacteria; phylum Bipolaricaulota; class Bipolaricaulia; order Bipolaricaulales; family Bipolaricaulaceae; genus UBA3571. Next base: position 24,427 of record JAGGWU010000187.1, on the reverse strand, counting down.
TATGCTTTCGCCGGTATGGAAGGCACCACACCGATCCTCCTCCTGGGGCCGGGGGCGGAGATAGGCGCCCGGGCCGAGGCGGCGCGCGTCCTCCGCGATGAGGACCTCGAGGCCCATCCCGACCTTTGGGTCCTGGCGCCCAAGGGCACGGGATCCATCGGGATCGAAGCCGTGCGGGAGGCGTTGGCGTGGGCCCGGTATGGCCCCCTGCGGGCGGACCGCAAAGTGGTCCTGATCGGCCCGGCGGAGCGCCTGACCCACGAGGCCGCCAGCGCCCTCCTCAAGTCCCTGGAGGAATCTCCCCCCTACCTCGTCTACATCCTCTACGCCACCGCCCCGGATCGGGTGCTTCCCACCATACGCTCCCGGTGCCGCGCAATTTGGTTCGGGGATCACCGGTCGTATTGGACAGAGAGGCTCGCCGAGGCAGGTTACAACGAGGAAGAGCGCGCCTACCTTCTTGACTTTCTGGAATTCGATCCGGATGCACTGCGACCGTTCGTGAGGGACCGGCGCTTCCCCCTGGAGGAGGCCCGGGACGCCGAGGAAGAGCTGGGGAAGCTCCCCCCGGAGGAACTCATCGCCCGGTTCATCGCCTACGTGGGCGATCCCATCCGCCGCCGTGTCGCTGCACGGTGCTTCCTCCGTATGCTCCCCGAGATCCCCGTTTCGGAACTTTTCGGGGCGGCGGAAAGGCTCGCTCGGGGGGGCCGGGAGGTGGTCCTGCGCTTCCTTGCCGAGTACTTCCGCTTCCTTTACAGTGAGGCCCCTGAGGGTTGGTGTGACCTCTCCGCGGAGGGCCGCCGCCACCTTTTGCGTCGCCTTTCCCTGGCGAAAGCGGAGGTGGAGGCGAACGCTAACTTGAGGCTTCTTTTGGAGGTCGTTCTCCTTTGGCCACGATGGGGTTCGTAGCGGTGAGGAAGTTGGTCCCCTGGCCCGACTGCCATCTGGCGCGGGTGGAGAGGGGGAAGGCACCCAAGCCCGGCCAGATATGGCTGGAGCGGGAAGGGGGGCGGTTGTGGTTGGTGAGAATAACGCATTGTCGCCCCCAAGAAGGGGGAAGCCGCTGTGTGCTTTTGCGGCCCGCAGGGCCCACCGAGCTTAAGGCCCACGAAGAGGGGAGAAGGATCGCCGAGGACCGTCGCCGCATCGCCCAGCGGGAGGCGAAGCGGCTCGGGCTTCCCATGAAGTTCGTGGCCGCGGAACAGACCCTGCACGGGGATTTCATCCGCCTATTTTTCACCGCGCCCCAACGGGTGGATTTCAGGAACCTGGTGAAGCTCCTTTCCCGGGCGTTCCAGGCGCGGGTGGAGCTGCGCCAAGTGGGGCCCAGGGACGCGGCCCGGATGGTGGGCGGGATCGGGGTGTGCGGCCGTGAAACCTGCTGTTCCGTGTTCCTGCGCGAGTTCAAGCCCATCACCCTGAAGATGGCCTTCGACCAGAGCCTGGTCATCGCCCCCCAGCGCCTCACGGGGATCTGCGGGAGGCTTCGGTGTTGCCTCGCCTTCGAACACTCCCACTACAAAGAGCTGTTGGAGGGTCTCCCCAGGGTGGGGAAGAAGGTGCGGATAGGGGAGATGGAGGGGCGGGTGATTTCCTACAACATCTTCCGGGGCACCGTCACCTTGGAACGCCCGGACGGGAGCCGGGTGGAGATCCCGTGGGAGGAGGTCAGGAGCCCGTAGTTCCCGGCGGGGGGGAGCCCACCAGCTGAACGGTCTGGGTGGGAAACGCGAACTCGATTCCCGCTTCCTCAAACCGCCGCTTTATCTCCAGGTTTATCTCTTCGGTGGCCTTGAGGAACTCCTCCCAGTCGGTGTACTTGCACCAGTGGGTCACCACGATGTTGAGGGAATAGGGCCCGTACTCCTTGAAGTAAGCACGGTAGTTGGCGGTGCTGGGGTGGTTGGCCAGGATCTCACGAAGGATCCTAAGGGCCTCGAGGATCTTCTCGTAGGGGGTGTCGTAGACGATCCCGATCACGTATTCGTTCTTGATGGTGGGCCTTTTGGCCACGTTGTTGATCACGGTATTGGCCATGGTGCGGTTGGGGATGGAGACCAGCGTCCCGTCCAGGGTGCGCACTCGGGTGGAACGCAGCCCAATGGCCTCGACGGTCCCCTTTATGCCGAGTTGGTCGAGGTCCACCCGGTCTCCCACCTCGCAAGGCCGGTCCACCAGGATCGCCAACGCCCCGAGGAAGTTGGAGAGGGTCTCCTGGGCCGCCAACGCCACCGCCAGGCCCCCGATCCCCAGCCCCGCCAAGAGGCTGGTGACGTTGTAGCCGAGGTTCTGGAGGACAAGGAGTATCCCGATGGCCCAGATGGCGAACTTGGTGACCTTGGAGAGGATGGGGATCACCTGGTCGTCCAGGCGGGTCTCGGTACGCTTGGCCCTCTCCCGCCAAAGCGAAAAGAGGAGGTCCACGAGCTTGGTGATGATGTAGATCCCCACCACGGTGAGGGCGGTGATGAACAGCCCCCGCACCACCCCGGCCGCGGCGGCGGGAAGCGCAAAGAGGTTGATGCCTGCCCACAGGGCCAAAAGGAAAAGGAGCGCCCCCAAGGGACGTCCGAAGAGGACCCGGACGCTGCGTTCCACCCCCTCGGGCACGGCCCTGAGCTTGAGTGCCCGGTGGAGGAGGCGCTGTATCACGAAGTGCAGGACCCCGGCGGCAAGGAGGGACCCGAAGAGGGCGATGTACTTCCACAGGGGATTGCCCAGCACTTCCGCTTCAAAGAACCCCATCTCAGGCCTCCATCAGCACCAACCCCGGAACTCCCCGCAAGCGGGGGAGTTCCTCGCGCGGGAGGACCAAATGGACCAAGAGCCCCCCATCCTGGCCTCCCACCACCTCGAGCTTCCCCAGCCGGGCGAGATCCGCCAGGAGCTCACCCCTATCGTAGGGAACCAGGGCCCGCACGTCCGCCCATCGATCCCCCAGTATCTCCGCCATCGCGGCCTTGAGCCCCTCCAGCCCCCACCCCAGGCGGGCCGAGAGCTCCACATACCGCTCAAGCTCCAGCTGTAGCTCCGAAAGCAGCGCTTCCTGGCGGGGATCCCTCACGAGATCGATCTTGTTCAGGACGTGAAGGATCGGGGGCCTCGGCTCATCGGGAGCGAAGACCTCCTCCGCCAAGATCCTCTCCACGGCCCGGAAGTGTTCGATCAGCCGGGGAGACGAGGCGTCCAAGACGTTGAGCAGGAGATCCGCTTCCCGGGCGGCCTCCATGGTGGCCCGGAAGGCGGGGATAAGCTGGTGGGGGAGCTTCCTGATGAAACCCACCGTGTCGCTCACCAAGACGTAACGCCCCTCGGCCAGGGCCACCTTCCTTACCTTGGTGTCCAAGGTAGCGAAGAGCTTGTCCTCCACCAAGACCTCCTCCCCGGTGAGGCGACGGAAGAGGGTGGATTTGCCGGAGTTGGTGTAACCCACGATGGCCACCTTGGGGATGGGGCTCCGCAAGCGGCGCTTTCGGCGCAGCTCGCGGACCCTGTCCGCTTCCCGCAGGGCCCGCCGGATGGCCTGGATGCGCCGCTTCACCTTGCGGCGCTCGATCTCCATCTTGGTCTCGCCCGGCCCCATGGTGCCGATCCCGCCTCCGGGGTTGGTGAGGGCCTTACCCCAGCCCCGTAACCGGGGAAGGAGGTACTCGAGCTGGGCCAACTCCACCGCCAGCTCCGCCTCCCGGGTCCCGGCCCGTTGGGCGAAGATATCCAGGATGAGCTGGGTACGGTCCACGATCTTGAGGCCGGTGAGCTCCTCCAGGGTACGGGCCTGATCGGGGGAGAGCTCGTCGTTGAAAAGGGCCGTATCGGCGCCGAAGGCCTCGGCCAGTGAACGGAGCTCCTCCGCCTTTCCCCTGCCGATGAAGGTAGCGGGATCGGGGCGCGCGCGGCGCTGGAGGAGCTGCCCCACCACGAAGATCCCGGCGGTATAGGCCAACGCCCGGAGCTCCTCGAAGGTCTCCCGCTCCTCCTCCGCCGCCCCCGGGGGAAGGATCCCCACGAGGATGGCCTTCTCTCCGCCATAGACCCGGGCCCGGCGGCCGAGATAGTCCTCGATCAAGTAACGTTGAGTTCCTCTACCCATACCTCCGCCCCGAGTTGGGCTAGCTTCCCCTCTATATTCTCATATCCCCGTCGCAGGTGGTCCAGTCCGTTTATCCTGGTTTCCCCGTGAGCGGCGAGGCCCGCCAGCACCAACGCGGCCCCGGCGCGGATATCGGTGGCCACCACCTCCGCCCCCCGCAAGCCCTCCACCCCCTCGATGAGGATGGCCTGTCCCTGGAGGGTGATTCGGGCCCCCATCCTCAGGAGCTCCCCCACGTGCCCGAACCGGGATTCGAACACCCGCTCCCAGATCACGCTCCGCCCCCGGGCAAGCGCAAGGAAAGATGTGAACTGGGGCTGGAGGTCTGTGGGAAAGCCGGGATAGGGGGCGGTCTCCACCTCCACCCCGGACCAGGGGACCCGGGCCTTCAGGCAGATGGTCCGCCCCTCAACAGCGATCCCAACGCCACATTCCTCCAGCTTGACCAAGAGGGCGGTGAGGTGTTCCGGACGGGCGCCCGCCACTTCCACCTCTCCCCCGGTGATCGCCCCCGCGAGGAGATACGTCCCGGCCTCGATCCTGTCGGGTATCACATGGTGCCCCGTGCCCCGCAATTTCCCCCCTTGGATCGTGATCCTGTCCTCGGAGAAGGAGATCTCGGCCCCCATGGCCGAGAGGAGCCGCGCCAAGTCCATCACCTCCGGCTCCCGCGCCGGATTAACCACCTCCACCGGCTCGGGTATCACCGCCCCCGCGAGGAGCAGCTGTTCCGTCGCGCCCACGGAAGGATAACGCAGCCAGACCTCGCCCCCGTGGAGCCTCCCGCGGGCGTGCACCACCCCCTCGCACACCTCCACCTCCGCCCCCAGCCTCCGCAGCCCCTCAAGGTGCAGGTCCACCGGACGGGCCCCGATGACGCATCCGCCGGGGAGGGGCACGTGGGCCTCCCCGAAGCGGGCAAGGAGCGGACCGAGACAAAGGAAGGAGGCCCGCATCCTGGAGACCACCTCCTCCGGGGCCTCCGCGCGCGAAGCCTCGCCCGTTATGACGAGGGTATCCCCATCCCGGCTTATCGCTTTGCCCAGGGCCTCTACCAAGGCCAGTTGGGTCTCCACATCCCTGAGGTCGGGGACGTTTCCGATCGTCAGTGGTTCATCGATGAGGAGGGAGGCCACGATGGCGGGGAGGACGGCGTTCTTGGCCCCGGAGACCTCCACCCGACCCGAAAGGGGTCGGCCGCCCCGGATGACCATCACGGAAGCCACGGCAGGGGATCCACGGGCTTCCCGTGGCGGCGGATCTCGAAGTGCAGGTGTGGCCCGGTGGAGATGCCGGTATTGCCGGATAGGGCGATCACCTGTCCCTGTTCCACGAACTGTCCCGCTTCCACCAGGATACGCGAAAGGTGGGCATAGTAAGTGGAAAAGCCGTCCCCATGCTCCACCACCACCAAAAGGCCGTATCCGCCCCGCTCCCCGGCGAAGCTCACCTTTCCCGCGGCGGCGGCGTGTACCTCCGTTCCCTCGGGCACAGCGAAGTCAATCCCGGTATGGAAATCTGGGGTGCCGAAGATGGGATGTATCCGGGGGCCGAAGAGGGAGGTGAGCCGACCCCGTAGGGGCCAGATAAAGCGGGAATCGGGGCGCCAACCGAGCTTCAATGCCTCCAGCCAGGGGATGGAAGCAGGGTGTGGAATGAGGAGCTTATCCCCCGGAAGCGGCAACCCCGCGAGATCGTTGGCGGCGATGATGTCGAACTCGCTTACGCCGTAAGCCGCGGCGATATCGCTTAAGGTCTGCCCCTCCTTCACCACGTGAACGACCCCTCCCCGGGGAAGCACGATCACCGATCCAGCCCGGAGCTCCTTGGGATCGGCGATGTAATTGCTGGCCTGGATGTACTCGATTGGGATACCGTAGCGACGGGAGAGGCCCGCGAGGGTGTCCCCCGGCCGCACCCGGTAGGTGGTGAAGGGTTGGGCGGGCGAGATACCCAACGGGCCACCCAGGTCTTTCTGGGGCGGCTCGGAAGGGACGTCGAGGACACCCACCACCGCCAGGGGCAAGAGGACCAGCGCCAGGATTATCACCAAAAGCTCTTTACTCACTGTTCATGAGCTCCAGGAACTGCTTGTTGTCCTTGGTCTGCCTCATCTTGTTCATGATGAAAAGGAGCGCCTGTTCCGGTTCCATGTTACCGATTAACTGCCGCAGGATGTGGACCTTGCGAAGGACATCCGGCTCGAGCAGGAGTTCCTCTTTTCTCGTCCCGGACTGAAGCAGGTCGATGGCCGGGAAGATCCTCTTGTTGGCCAGGTCCCGGTTGAGGACGAGCTCCATGTTCCCCGTCCCCTTGAACTCCTCGAATACCACCTGGTCCAGACGGGAGCCTGTGTCGATGAGGGCGGTGGCGATGATGGTGAGGGATCCCCCTTCCTCGATGTTCCGCGCCGCCCCGAAGAACTCCTTGGGCTTGTAGAGGGCGGTGGGATCGATGCCGCCCGAAAGCAGCTTCCCGGATGGAGTAACCGAGAGGTTATACGCCCGGGCGAGGCGCGTCAGGGAGTCCATCAAGATCACCACATCGTACCCTACCTCCACCAAGCGCTTGGCCTCGGCGGTCACCAGCTCCGCCACCCGGGTGTGGTGGTGGGGTTCCATGTCGAAGGTGGCGGCCACCACTTCTGCCCGCCGCACCGACCTCTTGAAGTCGGTGACCTCCTCGGGACGCTCCGCCACCAAGAGGATCAGGAGCTTGACGTCGGGGTAGTTCTCCTCGATCCCCTGGGCGATGTGCTTGAGGAGGGTGGTCTTTCCCGCCTTGGGGGGCGAGACGATCAGGCCCCGCTGTCCCTTCCCGATGGGGGCGAAGAGATCGATCATCCGGGTGGAGAGCTCGTCCGGGTCGTGTTCCAGAACGTACTGCTCGTTGGGGTGTAATGGGGTGAGCTCGTGGAAATCGCGGCGGCGGCGAACCACCTCGGGATCTTTCCCGTCCACTTCGTCCACCCTGAGAAGGGCAAAGTACTTCTCCCCGTTCTTCGGCGGACGCACCAACCCCCGGACGATGTCGCCGTTCTTCAAGTTGAAACGCCGGATTTGGGAGGGGGAAACGTAGACGTCATAGCGGGAGGGGAGGCAGGATTTGTCCCGGAGGAAGCCGAAGAAGGTGTTGTTGTCGGAGGTCACGATCTCCAAGACCCCTTCGGCATAAAGCTCCTCACGGGAGGCAAAGGACTTCACCACCGCGAGTTGGAGTTCATATAGCCCCATCTCACCGGTTCCGTTTATTCCCAGTTCCTTTGCGAGCTCCACGAGTTCATCGAGAGGTTTGTTGCGGATTTCCGCCAATTCCATCCCCATCACCCCCTCCTTTGGGGTCCTCCAAAGATGAGCGCCAGACGACGGGCGTGACGCCCGCCCTCGAACGGGGTGGTAAGGAAGACACGCACGATCTCCTCCGCCAGCCCAATCCCGAGGACCCTACCCCCAAGGCATAATACGTTGGCGTTGTTGTGGGCCCGGGCCATGCGGGCCATGAAGACGTTGGTGCACGTGGCGGCCCGGATCCCCGGGATCCGGGCCGCGGCCATGGCCATCCCTATACCCGTCCCACAGACGAGGATACCGTATTCGGCCCTCTCTCCCGCTACCGCCTCGGCGACGGCGAAGGCGTACTCGGGGTAGTCCACGGGCTCATGGGGAGAATGGGTGCCGAGGTCCAACACCTCATATGGAGCCAACACCCCTTTTATCAGTGCTTCCTTGAGCTGGAAGCCGGCGTGATCCGCCCCGATAGCGATCCTCACCGCATCACCTCAGAGCCTGCGGAAGACCGTGCGAAGGATATCACGATACATGGCAAGCCGATGTATGAGGCCCTCCCAAAAGCCATGCTTTTCCTCCTTGCGTACGTGGGAAACACCCTCCAGGGTCACGCGGCGGTGCTTCCAGCCTTCCTTCAGGGCCGCCTTGGTGAGGGCAATTTCGGCCCCGAACGAGGTCTCCTCGTCCAGCACCTTCCGCGCCCTCTCCCACACGCGTCGATGTAGCACCCTTTGTCCCGAGAGGAAGGGAGCGATCTTCATGGAGAAGTCGGTGGCGGCCCGACCTTCCTTGAAGACACCGATCACGATATCCGCACCCCCATCCCTATACGCGTCCAGTAGCTTCCTTATGTGCTCCGGCCGAAGCCCAGTGAGATCGGCGTCGAGGAAGAGGAGAAGCTCGTTCTTCGCCGCCCTAACCCCTGCATCAAGGGCCAACGCCTTCCCCTTGTTCTCGGGAAGCCGGATCACCTTGACCCCATGGGCCTGTGCCACATCCGCGGTGCCATCGGAGGAGCCATCGTCAACGACGATGATCTCTTCCACCTCGGGTACTTCCTTGAGGGGTTCGAGGACCTTTCCGATACGATCGGCCTCATTGAAGGCCGGGATGATTGCCGAAACTCGCATGGGGACTTTCTCCTAGGGTTGACGCTTCAGTATAGCTGTTGTCGCAGTGTGAGTCAACCGCGCTCGGCGCGCAGAAGGCCCCATACCCCATGGAGCACCTCGGTTGGTTCGGCGGGAAAGGAGGCCCGTGCTCCGTCCCAGCGCCGCTCTGCCTCTATCTCCCCCCTCTTTAGGGCTCTATGTCCCACCACCAACATCACCGGAGCCCCGATGAGCTTCGCGTCGTGGAACTTCTCCCCCGGGGAGCGGTCGCGGTCATCGAGGAGCACATCGAGGCCGGAGGCTCCCAAAGCGGAGGCCATCCGCTCGGCAACCCTTATCTGTTCGGGAACGTCTGGTCGCAAGACCGCGATCACCACGTGGAAGGGAGCGATCTCCACGGGCCAGACGATCCCGAAGTCGTCATGATGCTTTTCCACCACTGCCTCCAGAAGCCGGTGAAGCTCCAGGGAATACTGCCCCGCCAGGACGGGCTTCACCCGGCCATCCCGATCCGAGAAGGTGAGCCCCGCTGCCCCCATTCGAAGGAGCTCGGCCACCCTGATCCCCTTCCTGATCCGCAGGGGGGCACCACACCTGCCACAGGGGTCGCCCTCGCGGACACGGCGGAGGTCGAGGAACCCTTCCACCCGGAAGTCGCGGCCCGCCTTAGCGCCCACGTAGTGATACCCTTCCCGATTGCCGCCCACCACCGCGGCCGGGATATCCCGCACCGCCTTGTCCGCCCAAATAGGGACCGAAAGACCAACGGGGCCGAGGAATCCGAAGGGAGCCCCGGCGATGGCCTGTGCCTCGTCGGGATCGTCCACTCGCCGCAAGCTACGATCCCCCAAAGCCCGGCGGAGCTTCTCCTCTTCCAGCTCGTGGTCGCCCCGCACGAGAACCCCCACAGTCCCCCTTTTCCCCACATAAAGGAAGGTCTTCACCACCTGGGCCGGGCTCACTCCGAGGAACTCCACCAACCCCTCTACCGTACGCACTCCTGGAGTCTCCACGAGCTCCAGGGCCTTTTCCGTACCGGGAGGTGGGCCGGGGGATCCTACGTCGGCGAGACACCGGCTCGCAGCGTATCCGCAGGAAGTACACCAAGCGATCTCCTCATCGCCCTCCTCCTCAAAAACCACAACCGCAAGGGAACTTCCATCCTCCGAGGCCTCATTGGGTACCTCTGCGGTCCTGAACCCAAGCCCGCATCGGGCCAACACCCGGGAATAGGCACGGAGCATGTATCGGTGGGTTTCCTCCCGCGAACCTTGATCCGCGAAGAAGCCGAAGGCTTCGTACAAGGGGAACTCCCGTGCCCAGGAGCCGACCGTGTCCCGGTATCCACTGCCTTCGCAACAAAAGAGCAACGGGAGGTCACGCCAGGAGTTTACATCTCCACCGATAAGGGAGATCGCCGCCGAAGCGTGGCTTGAGCCAAGCCCGAACCGCCGACCCTTTCCGTCTGTGAGGTGGAGATCCTTTGACGCGAGCCCGTTCCCACGGGCGGCCGGCCGAAGGCGGGGGAGTCGGATCTCCAGGGCCCCGAGTTCCGTCATCTCTTCCCTCACGATCCGCTCGATTTTTTCCAGGGCGCGACATCCCAAGGGGAGGAACCCGTAAAGGCCCGGTTCCAACCGCCGGATGAGACCTGCCCGAAGCATCAATCTCAACCGAGGGGACGCCTCAGCCGGCGCATCTTTGCGGGTGGGCAAAAAGTACCTCGACCAGCGTACGAACATGGTGGTATTAGGTTATGAGAAGACCTCCTCGAGGGCAAAGAGGAGCTCCTCCAGGTCCCCCACCGTCCTTGTGGGGAGGGTGAGTTTGGCCCGGAAGACCTCGCCGTAGGGGCGGGCAACGATACGGGGGTCGGCCACGATCACGGCGCCCCTGTCCTCGGGGGTACGGAGGAGACGTCCCACCCCCTGGGCCAGCTTGAGGACGGCCCGGGGAAGGTAAAGGGCACGGAAAGGGTCAAGCCCTTGGGCGCGGAGCCTCTCCTCCTTGGCCTTTATCAGGGGATCGGCGGGATTGGGGAAGGGGAGTCGGGCCACCACCAGGATCTCCAGCTCCTCCCCGGGGAAGTCGACTCCCTCCCAGAGGCTGTCCAATCCCAACAGGATCGCGGGGGCATCCATTGCCCGGAAGGCCTCCACCGCCTGTGCGGCATCGCCCCAATCCAACTGGGATATCACCCCCTCCTGGGGCAGCCTTTCCCGTACCGCCCGCAGCATCTTCCGAGAGGTGAAAAGCACCATGATCTTGCGCCGGAACCTCTCCCGAAGTTCCGAAAGGAGCCGCGCCAGGGCCGAAACGTAACCGCCCTCATTGGGTCCGGGGAAGAACTCCAAGAGGAACACGCGCCCCCGACGCTCCTTTTCTTGGGCGGGGAAGACGCGGTGGATGGCATTCCCGAGCCCGAGCTCCCGCACCAGGAAATCGACCCTTCCCCCCACCGAAAGGGTGGCCGAGGTGAGGATCGCGGCACGTATCCGCCCCCAGAAATCCGTGGCGAGGCGGTCGCCGAACTCTAAGGGGGTGGCGTAGAACCGGATGTCCGGGTCCTTCTCGCTCCAGAATACCTCCTCGCCCTCAGCGGCCAACACGTACTCCATCTCGGAAACCAAGTTCTCGAGGGCGGCGATCTCCCCGGAGGCCATCCCTTTTTCTTCCCCCTCCAGCGCGGACAGCCCCTCTTCCAGGGCCCCCTTGAGTGCCACCAACTTCCAGATGAGTTCCTGGGCCGCGGAGAGGAAGCGCAGCCCCTCCCTGCGGGAGTAAGGTGCGGGCTCATCGGGGAGGAGGGCGTGGAGGCGCTCGCGGAGCCGGCGCAGCTCGGCCCAGACCCCTCGCAGCTCCCTCCGGGGAACGAGTTGAGGGAGCATCGCCTCGATCTCCTCCAGGAGCGCGGCCACATCGGCGGGGGAGATGGATCGCGTGAGGCCCTCCTCGAATGCCTTGGGGAGGGAGTGGGCCTCGTCGGCGATGAGGACCTCGTACTCCCCCAATATCCCGCCCCCCGCGAGGAAATCGGCGACGAGGAGCGAGTGGTTCACCACCACGATCTCGGCCTCCTGAGCGGATCTTCGCGCGCGGCGGGGGGGACAGCGGGAAAGGAAGGGACACTCCCTTCCCAGACAGCGGTGGGGGCGGGCTCGGATCCGCTCCACCAGGGCACGGGCCTCGGGATCGAAGCCCAAGATCTTATAGAGTTCCCCCACCTCGGGGTTTTCTACCTCGGAAAGGCACTCCCGGATCCGCTTCCTGAGGGGCCCCGAAAAGAGACCCCCTTCCCGCTCCAAGGCCCAGGGGCAGAGGTAGTTGTCGAAGCCTTTCAGGAGGGCGACCCGGACGTCGGCCCGCAGGGCTTCCCGAAGGGCCGGGAGATCCCGGTGCCAAAGCTGGTCCTGTAGGGCTTTGGTGCGGGTGGATATCACGGCGCGGCCCTCCGGGGCCAAAAGGAGCGGAACGAGGTACCCATAAGTCTTGCCCGTTCCCGGGCCGGCCTCCAGAAGATAGACCCCCCCTTCCCTTAGGGCCCGTTCGACCCAAGCGGCATAACCGAGTTGGGCCTTCCGCAGCTGGAATCCGGGGATCTTCCGGGAAAGGAGGGAAAAGACCTCCTCGAGCACGGTTTTTTCCCTTCCCCCTTCCTTGCGCCCCGCCGCGAGGAGTTCCCGGGCCGGGGGCGGCACCCCGCGGAGGATGAAGGCTCGGGTGGGCTCGGGAAGATAGGGGAAGGCGGCGAGCTCCTCGAGGAAGAGGTAGCCGGTGGCCTCGGCGTCGGGAAGGGCCCGGTGGGCCTCTCGGTCCTCAAGCCCCAAGACCTCCCTCAAGGCGGGCAGGGCGTGGCTTTCCCGCTCCGGCCAGATGGCCCGGGAGATGGCCAGGGTGTCCACCCAGTGGATCTCCGGAAGCTCAAGGCCCAACCGGGCCGCGGCGTGTTGGAGGAAGGCGCGGTCGAAGGGGGCGTTGTGGGCCACCACCACCTTGCCCGCCAGCCTCCCGAGGACCCCGGGCAGCACCTCGGGAAGCGGTGGTGCCCGCCGGAGCCGTTCCGGGGAGATCCCGGTGAGGACCTCGACCTCCTTGGGGAGGAAGGCGACACGCACCAAGGTTTGAAAGCGCTCTCGGGGCCTTCCTTCCAAGAACCGGACCCAAGCGATCTCCAGGATCTCGTCCTTCCGGGGATCAAGCCCCGTGGTCTCGAGGTCCAGCGCGAAGAACTCCATCAGCGCACGAGGCGCGAAAGGATATCGATACGGCGGATGACCCCCACCAGCTTCCCCTCCTCGTCCACCACCGGGATCTGCTTCAGGCGCTTGCGGATGAGGAGGTCCGCGATGTGGAGGTCTTCGTCGTCCAGGCGTACCGAGAGGGCCTCCTTCATGTAATCGGAGACGGGCTTGAACGCCATCTCCCTGAGGCGCTTCTGGACCTGGTTCAAATTGGGGAGAAAAGAGATCGAGTGGAGCATCTCGAAGTACTCGGGAAGGGCGGCGTGGATGAGGTCGTGCTCGGTGATAACCCCTACCAACTTCCCCTCCTCGTCCACCACCGGGAGGGTGGAAAGCCCCGCCTGCTCCATGAGGTAAATGGCCTCGTGGATCAAGGTATCGGGCTCCACCGAGGTGAGATCGCGCCGCATGAGCTCCCGGGCCTTCACGATCCCTCCTTGCGCCGTACTTCCACGGTGCGCATCTCGTGTTCGATCGCCGCCGGGGCCAAGCACAACTTGGGCTCCACCTCCGCGGAGGCCAGGGCCGCCGCCATCCCGAACTTCACCGCCTCCAAAAGGTCATCCCCCTTGGTCAGCCGGAAAAGGACCCCTCCCACCAGGGCGTCATCGGCTCCCACCAGGTTCTTGAACTTGGTGAGGGGAACCTCGGCCTCGTATTCCCAAATCCCCTCCGGGGTTATGAGGATGTCCCCGGTGACGTGGTGAGAGATGAGGCACGCCTGACACCCGTACTCCACCGCCTTCTTCCCCGCGGCGATGATCTCCTCTTCGGTACGTACAGGCATATCCCCCACCACAAGCTCCTCACGGACGTCGGGTTTGACGAAGAAGGGGCCGGTTTTGACCGCCTCCCATAGGGGCCGCCTGCCGGCATGGACCACCACCTTCACCCCGGCCCTCCCCGCCTCCTGGGCGAGCTCCTTGTAGACCGTCTCGGATATCCCGGGCGGGATCGCCCCCGCCAATACCACGTATTCGGCCCGCTTCAGCATCCGCCGGTATTTCTTGAGGAAAATCTCCTGGGCATGGGTAGGTATGCGGGGGCCTTCCTCGTGGATCTTCACCGGGTGGTACTCCTTTCCCTTCTCGATAACGGTGATGTTGGTCCGGTTTTCTCCCTCGATCCAAACGAAATTGGCCGTCACGCCCCGCTCGAGGAGATCCCGGAGGATTATCTGTCCGGTATGGCCCGCTAGGAAACCCATGGCCACCGTCTCCACCCCCATGCAGGCCAAGAACACCGAGACGTTTATCCCCTTGCCCCCGGCGCTGGAGCTCGATTTGCGGGCACGGATGAGGATCTCCTCCTCCGCCCGCTCCAGGGACAGGGGGAGACGATCCACCCAATAGAACTTGTCCAGGGTGGGATTAAGGGTAACGGTGAGGATCATGCCACCGGCTCCTTGACAGGTTCACCGTACAGGGCTCCGGAGGTGGCCCGCTCGAATCTAACCCATACCAACTCGCCCACCATCCCTTCGTCCCCGGGAAGGAGGACGGTCCGCATGTCCCTGGTTTTGCCGTGGTAAAGGCCCTTGCTCTCCAGGTATCCTTCCACCAATACCTCCTCCACCTTTCCCAGCTTCTCTTCGTTTATGTTCTGTGCGATCCGGCGTGTCTCCTCCAACACCGCCTCCAGGCGCCGCCTCTTTTCCTCTTGGGGCACATCGTCGGGGAGCTTTGCCGCCGCGGTGTAGGGCCGGGGGGAGTACATGGCCACGTATACCGTGCCGAAGCGGGCCTCCCTGATCAGAGAAAGGGTCTCGGCGAAATCCTCCTCGGTTTCCCCAGGGAAACCCACGATGACGTCGGTGGTGATGTTCACGCCGGGGATCGCGGCCCGGAGCCGTTCCACTATTTCCAGGAACCTCTCCCTGGTGTAGCCCCGGCGCATGGCCCGGAGGACCCTGTTGCTCCCCGACTGCACCGCGAGGTGCACGTGCTCACAGATGTTCTCGCCTTCGGCGATGGCAGCGATGGTCTCTTCTGTCATGTATGCCGGATGGGAGGAAGTGAACCGTATGCGGGGGATGGGGATCCTGGCCGCTTCCCGTAGAAGCCGGGCGAAGTTCGTCCCGTCCCGGAGGTCCAGGCCATAGGCGTCCACGTTCTGTCCGAGGAGGGTTACCTCCTTATAGCCCGCGTCCGCGAGCCCCCGCAGCTCCTCCAGGACCTCCTCCATGGGGCGGGAACGCATGGGGCCACGGACGAAGGGGACGATACAATAAGCGCAAGAATGCGAACATCCCTCGGCGATGGTCACATAGGCCTGAAAGGAGCTCCTGCGCCTTACGGGGAGGTGCTCGATCCTATCGGGGTAGGGGAGGGAAACCGGCCGCTCCCCCCGCAGGGACCGCGCGATGAGCGCGGGGATCTCCGAAGCGTTGGCGGATCCGAAGACAAAGTCCACCGCCGGGTACTTGAGGAGCTCCTCTCTCCTTCCCTGGGCCATACAACCCCCTACCCCGATGATGAGGGGACGCCTCTTTTTGAGGTGCCACAGCTCCCCGAGGCGACCGATTACCTTGTCCTCCGCCCGCTGGCGGACCATACAGGTATTGAGCACCACCACGTCCGCCTCCTCGGGGCGGGCAACGATCTCGTAGCCGGCCGCCTGGAGCACTCCCTCGATCTCCTCGGAGCGGTGCGCGTTGAGCTGGCAGCCCCAGGTGAGAACACAGGCCTTCATCGTAAAAGAAAGATACCGGTGTTGGCCCCATGCCTCAACTTTGCTACCGCGAAATCCCAAGGTTGCCGGGACACGGCCAAGCGGATTTGATCGCCCGCGGTGAAACGGCTAGTCTGGTATTCCGGTGGTAGGATGCCCATAGGTGGACAAGCGGTCATCGAAGGGGTATTGATGCAGAACGGCGATCGGGCCGTGATCGCGGTCCGGAATCCCCAGGGGGAGATCGTGGTAGAGGAAGTCTCCCCGTCCCGCCGGATCGGGAAATGGCGGGATATCCCCTTCATCCGGGGGCCGGTGAGGCTCTACGAGATGCTATCGTTGGGGATGCGGGCCCTCAACCGCTCGGCGGAGATCGCCTACGGCCAAACCCAATCCCGGGGCGATCTGGTGCTTACGGTGGTCTTGGCGTTGGGGTTAGTTTTCGGGGGATTCGTTGTGCTCCCCGTCTTCCTGGCGGAGAGGCTGCCCTTGCAGGGAACGCTCCTTTTCAACCTCGTCGAGGGGCTCATCCGGATCGCCTTCTTTCTCCTTTACATCCTCGGGATCTCGTTACTCAAGGACGTACGACGGCTGTTCCAGTACCACGGGGCGGAGCACAAATCGGTGCATGCGTTCGAGGCGGGGATGGGCTTTTCCCTTGCGGCGGCAAAAAGGGCTTCCCCGCTCCATCCCCGTTGCGGCACCGCGTTCATCCTCTTCGCCGCCGTCCTGACCATCCTGATATTCTCGTTGATCCCCAGCCGGGTTTTCTGGATCCGGGTGGTGGGGAGGCTCCTGCTTTTGCCGGTGGTGGTGTCGATAAGTTACGAGGTCTTACGTTTGGGCGGAAAGTATCCGAACTTTCCTCTGCTCAAGCCCTTGCTCCTTCCGGGGCTACTTCTTCAGCGGCTCACCACCCGGGAGCCGGATGAGGCACAACTTGAGGTGGCCATGACGGCCCTCCGTCACGCGGTGGAAGGGGCGAGGGCCGCGAGCTCTTCCACCACGGCATAAGGGAGCTTAATCCGCCCCAGGTACTCTTTGCCCGAACCCGGGCCGTGGTCATCGGAGCCCCCGGTGGCCACAAGGCCCAACCTCTTCGCCAGCCGCTCGAGCTCCGGGACCCCGATGTACACCGGGGCGGTGGAGAGCTCGTAGGGGTAATAGACCTCCAGGGCCTCCATGCCCTGGTCCTTCAGTCCCAGGAGCACCCCTTCCCAATCTTCGATGGCCAGGAATCCGGGATGGGCCAGGGCCGCCACCCCCCCGGCGGCCCGGATGGCACCGATTACCTCCTCGCTCTTTGCCCGGGGGAGGGGGACGTAGCAAGGCCGATCGTTCCCGATGTAGGTCTCGAAAGCTTCACGGATGGTGTCCACAAGCCCCCGCTCCACCAGGGCCGCGGCCAGATGCGGCCGTCCCACCGAGCCGGTGGCCCGGGCCGCTACCTCTGCGTAGGTGATATCGGTTCCCAAAAGTTCGTTGCAGCGGGCAATCATCGCTTGCATCCTCTCTACTCTGGCCCTCCTCATCCGGGAAAAGAGCTCCTCCAGGGCGGGATGGCCCGGGCGGACGAAGTATCCCAGGATCTCCGCCCGCACCCCCGCCACCTCCGCCTTGATCTCCACCCCACAGATCACCCCGATCCCCTCGATCACCTGGTGGGGGCGTAGGAGCTCCGGGCCGACGGTGTCGTGATCGGTAATGGCGATGCAGGCGGCCCCCGCGTTCTTTGCCCGCCGGGCCGTGGCCACGACGTCCAACGTCCCGTCGGACCACTTGGTATGCAGGTGCAAATCCACCCAACGTTGCATGTGGCCACCCCCTTTTTCGAGAGCTTTGACCTTAACCGGTGGGACAATGCCTCGCCAGCTGTGCCAAAGCGGCCCTGTTAAACCGATCTTCTACAGTTGAGCGAGGGTGAGGCGGCGGAAATGCCCTTGCCATGGGGATCCAGTTCCGAAAATCCCCGAAATGTAGCGCCAACAAAAGGTTCCCCAGGCTGGTCCCATCCACCAGGGTGAGATTCTCACAGTATCCTCACCTTCCTCTCTTAACCGAAAAGGGTTTGAGCAACAGCCTCTAAAGCACGAACTCGACCGCGATCCTTGTCGCGGTGAATCCCTCGAGGTTAAGATGGGCTACGATGCGTGAGGCGATGTTGTGGGAGCCGTTCGGGGACAAACGGGTGCGCTGTACCCTCTGTGCCCATCGCTGCGTCATTCAAGATGGCAAACGCGGGATCTGCATGGTCCGTGAAAACCGCGACGGGACCCTCTATTCCCTGGTCTACGGTCGGGTGGTCTCGGTGGCCCTGGATCCCATCGAGAAAAAACCCCTTTTCCATTTCCTCCCCGGGGCCGATGCGCTTTCTTTGGCCACGGTGGGTTGCAATTTCAAGTGTGAGTTCTGCCAGAACTACCACATCTCCCAATACCCCCGGGACCACGGGGGACGTGTCTTCGGGGAGCGGGTGGAACCCGAGGAGGTGGTGCGCCAGGCGGTGAGCTCGGGCTCCCGGGTGATCGCCTACACCTACACCGAGCCCACCGTGTTCTTCGAGTTCGCGTATGAGGTGGCCCGCCGCGCCAATCCCCTGGGGATAAAGAACGTTTTCGTCACCAACGGCTACATGACCCGGGAGGCCCTGGACGAGATCTCCCCCTACCTCGATGGGGCCAACGTGGATCTCAAGTCCTTCCGGGAGGAGACCTATAGGCGCCATATGGGTGCCACCCTCCAGCCGGTACTTGACACCATCGAGGGGATGCATCAGCGGGGGATCTGGGTGGAGGTCACCACCCTCATCATCCCCGGCCTCAACGATTCCGAGGAGGAGCTCCGCTGGATCGCGGAGTTCATACGGGGAGTTTCCCCGGATATCCCCTGGCATATCTCCCGCTTCTTCCCCGCATATCGAATGCACTCCCATCCCCCCACACCCATCTCCTCCCTTATCCGGGCATGGGAGATCGGGCGGGAGGTGGGGTTGAACTACGTGTACCTGGGTAACGTCCCCGGCCAGGGGGAGGACACCGTGTGCCCTTCCTGCGGACACACCCTGATCCGCCGCTACGGTTTCCTGGTGGAGCACGACGAGCTCGCCGACGGCCGCTGCCCAAAGTGCGGGGCCGAGATCGCCGGGGTCTGGTCTTAGCATCCGATGGTGACCCAGGAGCGCCGCGGGAAGATCGATCGGGTGATCTCCGCGAGGCTCAAAGGGCTTGTCGCCGTATGTGAGAACTTCTCCAATCCACATAACGCCGCGGCTATCCTGAGGACCTGTGAGGCTCTGGGGGTTCTCAACGTCTACATCATCGAGGAACTGGTCCCCTTCGAGCCTTCCCGGGCCATTACCCAAGGGGCGGAGAAATGGCTTCTCCTCAAGCGCTTCCGCCGCGCCGAGAAGGCCTTCGCCGAACTTAGGGAAAAAGGATATCGGGTTTACGCCGCCATGCCCGGAAGAGGGGCGGCCACCGTGGAGGAGCTCCCCGTGGACGAACCCCTCGCCCTGGTCTTCGGGAACGAGAAGGAGGGGGTCTCGGAAAAAGCCCTGGGTTTCTGCGACGGGACCTTCAAGATCCCCATGTGGGGATTCGTAGAGTCGTTCAACGTCTCGGTAGCGGCCGCCATATCCCTTTACATAAGCGCTAGGAGGCGGCGGGAATCCCTCGGGGCCGCGGGGGACCTGTCCCCGGAGGAAAAGGAGGCCCTGCGGGAAAGGTACGTCGGGCTCTCCCGGTAACTCAGGAGGTGACCATGGATCTATCCCAGGTGAAGACGGAGGTCTGGAAAAGGATCGATGAGATCGCGGATGAGCTTTGGGACATCGCCCTGAAGATCCATGAGAACCCGGAGCTGGGGTTCGAGGAGCACAAGGCCGCCGCCTGGCTGACCGAGGCCCTGAAGAAAGGGGGCTTCCGGGTCGAGCGGGGGGTAGGGGGCATGGAGACCGCCTTCGTGGCGGTACACCCCACGCAAGCCGAGGGCCCCGCGGTGGCCTTCCTCGCCGAGTACGATGCGCTCCCCGAGCTGGGCCACGCCTGTGGCCACAACATCATCGCGGCCATCGCCCTGGGGGCAGGATTGGGACTTGCTCCGTTCAAGGAAACCCTCCCGGGAAAGCTCATGGTGATCGGAACCCCCGCCGAGGAAGGCGGTGGGGGAAAGATCAAGCTCATCGATGCCGGGGTCTTTTCCGATGTGGACGTAGCTATGATGGTGCACCCGGCCGACCGAACCCTGGTGGAGCGGGGGTCGCTTTCCATCACCGAGGTGAAGATCGAATTCCATGGGAAGGCCGCCCACGCCTCCGGCAGCCCCGAGGAGGGAATCAACGCCCTGGACGCCGTGATCCAAACCTTCGTGGGCCTGAACGCCCTGCGCCAGCACATCAGGGACGGGGCCCGGATCCACGGGATCATCACCCACGGGGGGACCAAGCCCAACATCGTCCCCGAGTACGCCGCCGCCCTCTTTTACGTGCGGGATATCGACGACGACTATAAAGAGGAACTGGTGGAAAAGCTCCGCAAGTGCGCCGAAGGGGCCGCGTTGGCCACGGGGGCCAAACTCACCTTCACCCGGGTGGGCCACGAGTACAAATCTATGCGCCCCAACCACCACCTGGCCCAGTCCTTCCGCAAGAACATCGAGGAACTGGGCTTCGAGATCGACCCCCCTAAAGGCGGTATGGGTTCCACCGACATGGGGGATGTATCGCAGGTGGTGCCCGCCATCCACCCCTATATCAAGATCGCCCCCACCGGCACCCCGGGCCACTCCCGCGAGTTCGCCCAAGCCGCCCGCTCGGAGGAAGCGCGCAAGGGGATGATCGCCGCCGCCAAGGCGCTGGCGGCCGTGGCGTTGGAACTCTGGCTCGTCCCGGGCTTTTATGAAGAGGTGCGGCGGGAGTTCGAGGAGGTGGTGCTCAAGAAGGGCGGTCGAGGAACCCCATGAGGAGCGCCTCCACCGGGATCAGGCGCTTCGTCACCGGGTCGGGCGCCAGGGAGAACTGCTCCAGGGTCACCGCGCCCAGGAGGGTCTCCGAATCCGGATCGCCGAAGATCACCACCGTAGTGCGCCGCGCGCCATCGATCTCCACCACCGCTTCGCAGCCGTCGCGAACGATAATGTTTCCATCGGCGAGGCGCAGTCGCTGCTTGAAGGAAGGCCGGTAGCCCAGGTCCTCGAGGATCGGACGGGGGATCCAGGTGTAGGTGGCACCGGTGTCCACCAACGCTTGGATCTCCCGTTTGTTTTTCCCCTCGGGGCCGTAAACCACGATCGGATACCGAAACGTCCCCATGATCCCTTCTTCCATTATAGCCCCCTCTTCCCCTGCCTGGGCTCGGGCACGGGATCGTAGCCCCCGGGATGCCATGGGCCGCACTTCACGATCCGCTTCAGGGAAAGCCACCCGCCCCGGATCACCCCGTGCATAAGGATCGCTTCCCGCGCGTATTCAGAACAGGTGGGATAAAACCGGCACCGCTTGGGCAGGGCCGGGGAGATGAAGAGCTGGTAAAAACGGATCAGCAACACCAAAGCCTTCCTCATACTTCACATTTTTACTCCCTCACCACGGGGGAGCAAAGGGGGCCCCTGGCGTTGTGGGCCGGGTTCCCCCAGGATATATTCATTGTGGGAATGGAGAACTCGCTGGATGTGGTAATCCTTGCCGCGGGCGGAGAGAAGGAGTTTGTATCCCAACGCCCAAAGATCCTCCACGAGCTTTTGGGGCTAACCCTCCTTGAATACGTCATCCGCGTGGCCTCCGAGCTTTCCCCGGCGCGGATGGTCCTGATCGTGGACAAAGGGGCCGCCGAGGTCCGCGAGGCACTCGCCCGCCGGGGTATCGGGATCCCGGCTATCGAGGCTGGGGGAAGGGGGCATTGCCTCGGCTCCATCCAGGGTGCGGTGACGGCCCCGAGGCTCCTCGTCCTCCCGGGAGACCACCCCTTGCTTTCTCCCAAGGCCCTGGAGCGGCTCCTGCGTGAGCACATAGCCCAAGAGGCCCTCCTCTCATTCCTCACCTTCGATCCGGGGGATGCCGGGAGCTATCCCAGGGTAATACGGGACGAGTCCGGAACCCCCAAGACCATCGTGACCGAGGACACCGGGACGGGAGCCCGCGAGGCCGCCGCCGCTGTGTTCCTCTTGGAGAACGTCCCCGAGACATGGGAAGCCCTGAAGGGGCTTCCCCCCGGGTGCAGCTCAGGAGCCCTCCTCGCCGAGCTCGTCCCCACCCTCTACCCCAAAGTCCACGCGGTCCCGTGGCCCGAGCCGGGGGATCTTCTGGCGGTGCGTACGCGGGGCGACCTCGCCCGGGCCGGGGAGCTGGTGCGGGGTCGGATCATCCGCCGGCTCCAGGAGGCCGGGGTCACGGTGGTCGATCCCCGCACGGTTTACATCGGGCCCGACGTGGCCGTGGGCGGGGACACGGTGCTCCACCCGGGGGTCTACCTCTACGGGAGGACGGAGATCGCCGCGGCATGTGAGATCGGCCCCCAGGCGTATCTTGTGGACACCACCGTCGGGCGGGAGGCCAAAATCTGGTTCTCGGTGTTGGAAGGGGCGTACGTGGAGGAAAGGGCACGAATTGGCCCCTACGCGCACCTGCGCCCCGGGGCGCGGATCGGCCGAGGGGCCCGGATCGGGAACTTCGTGGAGGTCAAGAACGCCGATATCGGAGAGGGGGTGCGGGCGGGTCACCTGGCCTACATCGGCGACGCCGAGGTGGGCGAGGGGACGAACATCGGTGCCGGGACCATCACCTGCAATTACGACGGGGTACGCAAGCACAGGACCGTGATCGGGAAGGGCGCCTTCATCGGTTCCAATACCTCCCTCGTGGCCCCGGTCACCGTGGGCGAGGGGGCGATCGTGGGGGCGGGATCGGTGATCACCGAGGATGTGCCCCCGTACGCGTTGGCCCTCGGCCGCGCCCGCCAGGTGATAAAGCCCGATTGGGCCAAAAACAAGGGGGGAGCTTAGGTGAACGGCCTGAGGATCGTCGCGGGGAACGCGAACCCGGACCTCGCCCGGAAGGTGGCGGAGCTCGTGGTGGAGAAGTTCAACACAAGATACGTGGAGTTCATCGACGAGGTCCTCCGGGAGCGGCGTGGCGCGCCCCTCGAGGGGGTAAGGGACCCGTTGAAGTTCGAGGACGTCTGGTGTGAGGCAAAGGTCAAATATTTCCCCGACAACGAGGTCTACGCCCACGTGGAGAGGACGGTACGCGGCCAGTGTGTCTTCGTGATCCAACCCACCTGTCCCCCGCGTCAGGGCACGCCCCCCGGGGAGCCGGGCCCGAAGACCGTGAACGACCACCTGATGGAGCTATTGCTCCTGATAGACGCCCTGAAGCGGGCCTCGGCGGAAAAGATCTGTGCCGTGGTCCCCTATTTCGGCTACGCCCGTCAGGACCGCAAGACCGAGGGCCGCGTCCCGATCTCGGCACGTCTTGTGGCGAACCTGATCGAGCGGGCCGGGGCCACCAGGGTCCTCGCCGTGGAGCTCCACGCGAGCCAGATCCAGGGCTTCTTCGACATCCCCCTGGATCATTTGCGCACCGACCACCTCTTCGCCCGCCATATCCGGGCACACCACCCCGACTGGCTGGAGGACCTCGTGGTCGTCTCCCCGGACCTCGGGGGGCTTTTCCGGGCGCGGCGGGTGGCGGAGCGGTTACAGTCCCCGGGCTTCGCCACGTTGGCCAAACGGCGCTTCGACGGAGGGAAGTTGGAGGTCCTGCTCGTGATCGGGGACGTGAAGGGCAAAAGGGTGCTGCTCGTGGACGACATCCTCTCCACCGGGGGGACGCTCCTGCGGGCGGTGGATAGGCTCATAGAGCAGGGGGCCAAGGAGGTGTACGCTGCCTGCACTCACGGGATCTTCGCCGGGGACGCCCTCGAACGCATCGAGGCTTCCCCCTTGAGCCGGATTATCGTCACGGATACCATTCCCCAAACCGCCGCGGAAGGCCATCCGCTGGTAGAGGTGGTCTCGGTGGCGGACGATCTGGCGGAAGCGATCATAAGGATCTACCTCGGCCTTTCGATAAGCGAGCTTTTGGTGCGGGGCCGTTAGCGAGGAGGTAACCGGCATGGCAAAGATCGCGGCGCGAAAACGTTCCGACAGCGAAAAGCCCAGGGCCCTGAGGCGCCAGGGCTGGGTCCCCGGCGTGGTGTATGGGCCCCATCTTGTGAGTACCCCCATCGCGGTGGAGTACAAGGCCCTGGAGCGGCTCATCTCCGAGATCACCCGCTCTACCAGGATCGAGCTGGAGTACGACGGCGAGCGGCACTTCGTCTTCATCAAGGAGCTCCAGCGGGACCCCATCACCGATAGGTTCATCCACGTCGACTTCTATGCCCCCGAGCCGGGGCAGATCATGTCCCTGGAAGTCCCGATCCGATTGGTGGGAACCCCTGCCGGGGTCAAGGCCGGGGGGATCCTGGAGCATATCCACGAGGAGATCCCCGTGGAAGGACCCCTGGAGGCGATACCCCCTTACATCGAGGTGGACATCTCGGGGCTCGGCCTGGACGAGGCCCTCCTCGTGAAGGATCTTCCCCTCCCCGAGGGACTGCGCCCCCTCCTTCCCGAGGACGAGGCGGTGGTGAACATCCTCCCGCCCAAGGTCCTGGTGACGGAGGAGGCCGAGGAGGAAGAGGCCGCTGAGGCCCCCGAGGCCCCGGCCGAGGCACCCCCCGAGGAGGAAGGGGAGTCTTGAGGGCGGTGGTGGGGCTGGGGAACCCCGGCCCCGAATATGCCCTCACCCGCCACAACCTCGGCTTCTGGGTCGTGGACCGCCTCCGGATGGAGGGAGATTGGGAACGTTACCTTTTTCCATGGGGGGAGGTCTTCCGCTTCGGTGACCGCTTATTGCTCAAGCCCCTAACCTACATGAACCGCTCCGGGGAGGCGGTCCGGGAGCTTTTGGCGTGGAGCCCCTTGAGCCCTGAAGACCTCCTTCTGGTCCACGACGACGTGGACCTCCCAGTGGGGGCGGTGCGTCTG
>JAGGWU010000054.1 GCA_021163465.1 Candidatus Bipolaricaulota bacterium | reverse complement strand
GCACCACGGCGAAGGCCTCGGGGAGGATGTCGTCGGTGGTCTCGCCCGACTCGAGCCTCTCCCTGAAACGTTCGGTCTGGGCCCGGAGCTCCGCGTCGGAAAGCTTCCGCGCCCACTCCGCCCGGGCGTTCACCTCCCGTAGGATGGGCATCAGCTTCTTGAGCTTTTGCTCGTTACTCTGGCCGAGGATAGTCTCGGCTATCTTCTTCAGCTTCAGCATCACATGACCACTCTAAATCCGCAGCTCCCCGGATTCAAGGGATGACCCCGAGCTCCCGCAGGGCCTCCAGGGCGGGGGGCGGGGGATCGGAAAGGAGCCACTCCACCCGCACCCAGAGCCCGGGGACCACGGCGGAACGATAGACCCCCTCATCGGGGAAGACGGGGATGAATCGTCCCCCCTTCCTCTGGAAGAACCGGACCTCGCCTCTCTCGGGGTCCACGATCCAGTACTCCCCCACACCCCCGAGCTCGTACTCGGCCAGCTTCTCCCCGTAATCCCTGAGGCGCGACTCCTCCGAGGTCACCTCCACCACCAGGTCCGCGGGGCCCTCGAGGTGGGTATCGTGCAGGCGACCGAGGTTCTCCTTTTTGATGAAAAGCACATCGGGCTCCCGTGCCCGCTTGAGGGGCTCCAAGTACATCTGAAACGGGGCGCCGAGCACCACGCCCAGTTCCCGGCTCCGCACATACCCATCCAAAAACCCAAGCAGGAACTTCTGGACCTCCTGGTGGCGCCGCGACGCGGGGGAATACATCACCACCTCCCCGTCCACCCACTCCGCCAGGGTGTCCTCGTCGCACCAGGCGAGGAACTCCTCGTAGCTCATCCGCTCGGCAGCCAGTTCCCGCTCTTTCACGTCCACGATCCTTTATAAACCCGTTGAATCACGGCGCAACCTCACCGCCCAGCGGGGAGTGGGCTCGGCGGTGATCCCCTCGTGGGCGAAGAGTCCCACCAGTTCCCGCGCCGTATCCTCCTCCAGGGCGTAAGCCAAGTCATGGGCGTGATAGATATCACGCACGCGCCAGCGGTAGTTCACCCGGTCCACCGCCCCGGAAAGCATCCCCACCGGGCGCCCGGGATCCATGGGGAGCATCGGCCCTACGAACGCATAGGTCCGAAGCCCCGCCCGCCTGAGCTCCCTTAATGCCTCCACCCTCTCCCGGATCGCCGGGCCCCGGGCTCGAAGATCCTCCGCACGTCTCCCCGCATGGGCCATGCAGGAAGGATTTGGATATGCTTGAGGAGTTCTATGCCCGCCATGGGGGCGATCCGGGTCGTAGGTATTTGGCCCGAATGTTGGGAACAGGTACCGGAGATCCTCCATGTCCCAGGGAAACTGTAACAAGGGCCTACGAACTCCTCGAGCACACGCGCTATCCTCTCACCGCCTTCGTGGACAGTTCCGGAAGAGTCCGGTGCATGTGGGTCCATGCCCTCGATGAAGTGGATCAACTTTTGGAGATCCTGGAGCGCTGCGGGTCAAAAAGGGGTCTAACCCTTTCCGCCCAGGTAGGCGACCGCTTCGATCTCCACCCGGGCGCCCTTGGGCAACTCCCGCACCGCCACACAGGCCCGGGCCGGGGGATCGAGGTCGAAGTAACTTCCGTAAACCTTGTTCACCACCGCGAAGTCCCCCATGTCCACCAGGTAGATCGTGACCTTTACCAGGTCCTTGAGGGAGGCCCCGGCGGCGTCCAAAACCCGCTTCAGGTTTTCCATGGCCTGCCGGGCTTGCTCCTCGATGCCCCCGGGGACGAGCTTTCCCGCGGCGTCCACCGGTATCTGGCCCGAGATGAACAGGAAATCACCCGCACGGATCGCCGGGGAATAGGGCCCCACGGTAGGAAGGTCCGGTACGCCGATTGCCTTCTTCACCTCAGACCCACATGAGCCGCGCGGTCTCGGCCCCGTCCCCACGCCGCGGCCCCAGCTTCAACACCCGGGTGTATCCCCCCGGCCGGTCCTTGTAGCGTGGCCCGATCTCGGAAAAGAGCTTCTGGGTGGCCTCCTTATCTTGGAGCACCGAGAAGGCCATGCGGTGTGCCGCCTGGTCCCCCCGCTTGGCCCAGGTCACCAGCCGCTCCACCAGCTGTTGGGTCGCCCGCGCCCGGGCCGGGGTGGTGTCGACTTTGCCGTGGATGATCAGGGCCTTGGCCTGGTTCCGCAGCACCGCCTCCCGGCGGGATTTCTCCATGGAGAGCTTCGCCACTTTACGCCTGTGCCGCATCGCCGACCTCCTTCTCGGAGCGCAACCGGTACCCCAGCTCTTTAAGACGCGCCTCCACCTTGTCCAGGGTCTTCTCTCCGAAACCATGGATGTCCAGAAGTTCCTCTTTGGTTCGGGAAAGGAGGTCCTTGAGGGTAATCACCCCTGCTTCCTTGAGGAGGTTACAGGCTCGGGCCTCGAAACCCAGTTCCGTAAGGGGCTTCTCCAGCTCCTCGGGGAGCTCCTCCGCGGGCGCCTCCTCCGCCTCCTTTACTACCCCCCGGGTCATGCGCCCTAAATGCTCTTGGAGGATGGAGACGGCTTGCTCCAACGCCTCTTTGGGGGTTATTGCTCCGTTGGTCCAGATCTCAAGCACCAGGCGTTCGTAACCCGACCTCCCCCCCACCCGGGTCTCCTCCACCTGGAAGTTCACCTTCTCGATGGGGGAGAAATCGGAGTCGATGGGGATGAGGCCCACGGGGGCATCCTCCCTTTTGTTCTCGTCGGCCAGACGGAACCCCCGCCCTACCTCTACCTCCATCTCCACCTCGAGCTTCCCATCCTCGTTCAGGGTCGCTATATAGTGGTCGGGGTTCACGATCTCGACACCTTCTGGAGTCTGGATGTCCTTGGCACGTACCTCTGCCGGCCCCTGTACATTCAGGTACATGCGTCGGGTCTCGTTGCCGTCCATGCGGATGGCCAAGCCCCGGAGGTTGAGGATGATGTTGAGGAGGTCCTCCCTCACTCCCTCGATGGTGTCGTATTCGTGGTACTTTCCCGCGAAGGAGACCCTTACCACCGCTGCCCCGGGAATGGAGGAAAGGAGCACCCGCCGCAGGGAATTCCCCAAGGTGGTGGCATACCCTCGCTCCAGGGGCTCCACCACCAACCGGCCGTAGCGATCCCCCAGCTCCTCCCACGTGATCCTCTCCGGATAGATGAGCTCCATCGTCACCTCGAGTAGAACTCCACGATCAGGTTCGTATCAATCGATTTGTCGAGGTCTTCCTCAGCGGGTTCGGAGTTCACCTGAATCCTGAGGTTCTCAAGGTCCCGGCTGAGCCAGCTGGGGAGGTTCCGCTTCTCCGCCGTCCCCTTGATGAGCTCCCGGAGCTTGTCCTTGGACTGGGGCTTGACCTCGATCACGTCCCCGGGCTCCACCCGATAGGAAGGGATATCGGCTACCCGACCGTTTACCAAGAAGTGACCGTGGGAAACCAGCTGGCGTGCTTGGGCCCGGGAGGAAGCGAAGCCCGCCCGATACACCACGTTGTCCAGTCTCTCCTCCAAGATCCGCAAAAGGGCTGTCCCGGTCCGGCCCTTGACCTTCTGGGCCTCCTCGATGTACCGGCGGAACTGTTCCTCTCGGATCCCGTAGATCCTCTTCAGCTTCTGCTTTTCCCTGAGGCGGATGGCATAGCCCGTGAGGCGCCGGCGGAAGCGCCCGTGCTGCCCGGGAGGGAACGGGCGTCGGTTCATGGCACATTTGTCCGAATAACAACGATCACCCTTCAAAAAGAGCTTGGTCCCTTCCCGGCGACAGAGCCTGCATTTGGGTCCGGTATACCTGCCCATCCTCGATCCTCCCTAGCTATGCGGAGTAGGGGTCACGTTCTTCACTTCCTCTACCTGGATCCCCGAAGACTTGAGGGTCTGGATCACCGCCTGCCTTCCGGGGCCAGCCCCGTTCACGGTGACCACCACGGACCTGATGCCGAACTCCTTCATCTCCTTCACCAACGCCTGGCACGCCACCTGCGCGGCATAGGGAGTGCCTTTGCGGGAGCCGGAGAACCCCTCCGTACCCGGGGATTTCCAGGTAAGCACGTTCCCCTCGGGGTCGGTGAGGGTAAGGATGGTGTTGTTGAAGGTGGAGTGGATGTGAACCCGTGCCCGCTCGAGCTTGATCGATTTCTTCTTGCGTCGGGTCGCACGCCTGGCCATGGCTATTTCCTCTTGCGACGTCCGGCCTTATCGGGACGGGGGCCCTTCCAGGTGCGGGCGTTGGAGCGGGTGCGCTGCCCCCGTACCGGCAACCCCACCCGGTGGCGGATCCCCCGGTAACAGCCGATGTCGATGAGGCGCTTGATGCTCATCTGCACCTCACGCCGGAGGTCCCCCTCCACCTTGTACTCCTCCACCGCCCGCTGTAGGGCCGCCACCTCCTGGTCCGTGAGGTCGATCACCTTCTTGTCCGGCGAGATCCCCGTCTTCTGGAGGATCTCCTTGGCCCGGGAACGCCCGATCCCGTAGATGTAAGTCAGGGCGATCTCGATCCTTTTCTTCGCCGGTAAGTTAACCCCCGCGATCCGTGCCATGTCCCCTCCTCATTTCTGCCTCTGTTTGTGCTTGGGGTTCACACACACCACCCAGAGGCGGCCGTGGCGCCGCACGACCCGGCACTTTTCGCACCTCGGCTTCACCGAACTACGTACCTTCATCTTCCCTCACCCCTCGCGGTAGACGATCCGGCCACGTGTGAGGTCGTAGGGGGAGAACTCCACCACCACCCGGTCCCCCACCACGACCTTGATGAAGTGCTTCCTCATCTTCCCCGATATTACACATAGGGCGATATGCCCGTTATCCAGGCGCACCCGGAACATGGAGTCCGGCAACGCCTCGATCACCTCGCCGCGCAGGCGGATAACGTCCTTCTTCGACAATATTCCTCCCAGATCCAGCCCGTCAAGACCCGCGGCCCCTCCGGGGTCACTGCCACCATCTCCTCGTAGTGAACCGAAAGGCTTCCCGTCCGCGTGACCGCGGTCCAACCATCGTCTTTGGTGCGCAAGGGGAGATCGTCCCCTTTCACCATAGGTTCGATACAAAATACCATCCCAGCCCTCAACTTCGGCCCCCGTCCGGGAAGGCCATGGTTGAGAACCCGGGGATCCTCATGAAGCTCCCGGCCGATCCCATGGCCGGTATATTCCTTGACCACGTAATAACCCGCCTTGCGGACGGTCGAGCTTATGGCATGGGATAGATCCGAAAGACGGCGACCAATGGTAGCCATACCCACCGCCCTCTTCAAGGCCTCACGGGCCACCGCCATCATCCGCTCCGCCTCCTCCGAGACCTCCCCCACCCCCACGGTGATGGCGGCGTCGGCGTAGTAACCCTTGCGCACAAACCCAAGGTCTATGGAAAGGATATCCCCCTCCCGGAGGACCCGTTCCCCCGAGGGGATCCCGTGGACCACCTCCTCGTTCAGGGAAGCACAGATCGTGGCCGGATACGGGATCCGGTGGAGCTCATCGGTGTATCCCTTGAAGGCCGATTTGGCCCCCGCCTCCCGGATACGGCGCTCCGCCAGCCGATCCAATTGGGCGGTGGTGGTCCCGGGAACCGCTTTCAGCGCCAGCTCCACCAGGATCTCCCGCAGGATCGCGGCGTTTTCGGCCATGATCTCTATCTCTTTCTCCGTCTTCAAGACGATCATCCCCGCAGGACCTCCGCCACCCGCCGGAACACCTCGTCGGGAGGGAGAGACGCGTCCACCCGCACGAGGATCCCCTTGCGTTCGTAGTAGCCAATGAGGGGAGCCGACTGCTCCGTGTACACCCGGAAGCGGTTGCGGATCACCTCTTCGTTGTCGTCGGGGCGTTGGTGGAGCTCGCCCCCGCAGCGGTCGCATATCCCCGGGACCTTTGGGGGCTGGGTGATCAGGTTGTAGTTGGCCCCACACCGTTTGCACACCCTCCGGGCCGAGAGCCGGCGCACCACTTCTTCCTCCGGGAGCTCCAGGTAGATCACGAGATGCACCGGGAGGATCCCCTCCAGGCCCTCGGCCTGGGCGATGGTGCGGGGGAACCCATCGAACAGGAACCCATCGCTTTTGTCGTCCACCCGCTCCCGCACCATCCCCAGGATCACCTCATCCGGAACGAGCTCCCCCCGCTCCATGTAACCCTTGGCGAGCCTCCCGAGCTCCGAGCCCTTCTTCACTTCCTCCCGGAGGATGTCCCCGGTGGAGAGGTGCACGAACCCGAATTCCTCCACCAACCGCGCCGCCAAGGTCCCTTTCCCCGCGCCGGGGGGCCCCAGGAGCACCAGGTTCACCGCCGCCTCCCCAGGAACGCCGCCCCGGCGCCCTTGATGAGGGATTCATAATGGTGCATCACCAGGTGCGCCTCGATCTGCATAATGGTGTCGATCCCAACCCCCACCACGATGAGGAGGGAGGTCCCGCCCATCCAGAGCAAGGTACCCGCCCGCACGAGGATCCCCTTGCGTTCGTAGTAGCCAAT
>JAGGWU010000046.1 GCA_021163465.1 Candidatus Bipolaricaulota bacterium | reverse complement strand
GTTTCCCGGGTGGGCCCGGATGGCCATACCGAAGGAGACCGTTCCTGTCCTGAAGGGGTCCATCCACTGGATCTCGTGCCGGGTGAGGACGGCCCTTTCCTGCTCGGGACGACTAATGGTCGTGTGGTCGTCTTCTCCCCGGGCGGCGAACCCCTCCGTGCTCTCCCGCTTCGGGACCTCGAGGGCACGGTGCGATGCGCGGCCCTCGGCCCCGGTGGCGATGTGGCCGCGGTGGGCTGGCGGGGGGATCAGGGGTGGCTTGCCCTCTGGCGCCCGGGCTGTGAGGCCGCCTGGGAGGCCACGATCTCGGGTCACGCCGTCCGCCCGCTCGCCGTAATCCCCACCGGGGAGGGCGGCTGGCTTGTCCTAAGCACCGATCGCGCCGACGATGCCGTGACTACGCGCCTTTCCCTCTGGCCCACGCCCCCGGAACGTCGGGGGGAGTACCGGAGCCCCGCCTTCCCTTGCCGGGATGGCGACGGCCGCCTAACGCTGCGCGTCGAGGCGGCGGGCCTCTCCCGCGGCACCGCCGTAAGGGTGGTCCTCGAGACCTATCCGAACGCCAAGACCTCCCGACCGTCCGTGCACGAATTCGAGGTCGGAAGTGAGAGGCTCGAGGTCCCCGTGGAGGTGGGGAGCTGCGCCCGCTTCCGCATGATCGTCCGCATGGCGGCAACCTGCCGTGGCTCCCCCGTGGTGCACCGTCTGGAAGTCGTGCCCGGACAGGGGGCGGCGGAGCCCCCCGCCTCCCGGCCGGCCGTGGCGGAAGGCCCATCTCAGGAGACGTCGTTGGGGGGGCGTGAGGTGGAGCAGGCCCCAGCAGAGACGCCGCCTGGGACCGGGGAAGGGCCTACAACCGCCGTCCCCAAGCCCCCGGCAGAGGCGGCCGTGGGGATTATCGCCTCCACCGGCGTGGGCCTCGCCGGCGAGACCGAGTTCGTCTTCCGCATCACGGAGGGCGAGGGAGGCAGCTGGGCCTGGGACCTCGGCGACGGCACGGCGGCCACGGGCAAGAGCGTGCGTCATGTGTACGCCGAGCCGGGAAGCTACATCGTTTCCGTGCGTGGTCCCGCGGGACGGGAAGGCCACACGCGGGTGAGGGTGTATTGCGTCCATGACGTGCGCTCGACGTTGCCCATGTACCTTCCCGGGGCGCTCCCCGTGAGCGGGGACTTCGACGGCGACGGCCATCACGACCTGGCCGTCTGGTCGGATAAGGGCCGGAGCCTCTTCCTCTACCGTGGTCGGGGCGACGGAACATTCGGTTACCTTGCCAACCGTCCCCTCCCCGTCGAGGTCACCTGGGTTACGGCGATGGACATGGACGGGGATGGCCGCGATGACCTCCTCGCCGGCGAGGCGGGGGACCCGGTGGTTCTCTGGTTCCGCGGCTCCCCCAGCGGTCTCCTGGATTTCCCGGAATTCTTTACCGTGG
This sequence comes from Candidatus Bipolaricaulota bacterium, assembly GCA_021163465.1. GTDB lineage: Bacteria > Bipolaricaulota > Bipolaricaulia > Bipolaricaulales > Bipolaricaulaceae > UBA3571. Next base: position 10,790 of record JAGGWU010000046.1, on the reverse strand, counting down.
AGGTGAGCGATACCGTCCCCGCGCGTATCTATCCGGTGTCTGAGGAGGAGCTCATCCTCGTCGGCCTCGATCGCCGAGGCCGGCGGGCGCTGGCGCGGGTACGCGTAGAGGGAGGCCGCTTGAGGTCAGGCCCGGCCATCGTCCTCCCCGAAGCCCCGCACGGGGTCCGGCTCACCCTGGGCGGGATCGGGGGGCGGTTGATCGAGGGCCGCGACACCTACTGGGTAGACCGTACGGATAGCGGAGTGGTGGCACAAGTCCGTGCGGGGATCGTCCTGGCGCTGGGGGATCTGGACGGAGACGGGCTGGCGGACGCAATCGTACAGGTGGAAAACGGGATCGCGGCCTGCCTCTCGAGCGGAGAGGCGTTCCCCCTCGGGCCAGCCGTCCCCGGGGACATCTGGCTCGTGGGCGACCTCGCTGGCCTCGGGGTCGATCAGGCCATCCGCATCGGCCGCGCGGGCTCGGTCACCCTCTCCTTCCTCGAGCCTGTCCGCGGGACGTGCGTCATTCGCCTTCCCTTCGGCCCCCAGGCGGCCCTCATCTCGAGCGCGGGAGCGCCTGCAAGGCTAATTCTCATCTCGCCATTGGGAAAGGCGGTGTGGCTTTCGCTTGTAAGCGATTAGTTTATGTTATGCTCATAACACCATTTTGGCCCTTGACACTGGGGTTAATCGGAGGTATAAAAAAAGAGTAAATTTTTGGCGGTTTAGAGAGGGTTTCGGCGAAATATGCATGGAAGGTAAAGGAGGTGCTGAATGCGGGCTTTGACCTTAGGTCTCGGTTGTGTGGTATTACTGGGTGTGCTCGCCCTCCCCGCTACCCTGCGTGTGCCCGCCGACTACGCCACCATCCAGGCGGCGGTGGACGCGGCCGCGCCGGGCGATGTGATCCTGGTTGCACCCGGTATATACGAGGAGGCGGTCACGGTCAATAGAAAGTCCGACCTCACCATCAAAGGCGATGTGAGCTTCACCACGGAGGAAGGAGAATGCTGCCCCGATATCTGGGATGAGGTGGGCAAGGTGGTCATCAAAGGCCCCTTCCGCATCCTGGACTCGACGAAGATCACCGTGGAGGCCCTCACCGTCTCCCCACACGGGGTCTACGCGCGGGGGAGCACGGCTTCCCCAGTCGAGGATGTCATCTTCCGCTACGTCCAGATTATTACCTCCTATAAGGACGGTCTCGTCTTCGTTGGCATCTACAAGGACATCGAGATCCTGGGCTGCAACATCTCGGAGAACGGCTGGGACGGCATCCAGCTCAAAGACTGGGGCGACGGGGTCCTGATCGATCACTGCTGTATCAACCACAATGGCCGCACCCGGCCTACCGGGGTAGGGATCCGCATCGGCCCGCACGTCAAGAACGTGGTGATTCGGGCCAATTGCCTCGTGGGTAACGCCTTCGCCGCCATTCACCCAGGATAGGGGGAGGTGCTGACGGGAGCGGTGTGACACGGGGCCTGTCTCCGTGGCGGCTAGGGGTAGTTTTGGCCTTGGTTCTGGGGTGGTTATGTCTTGCGGCGGAGAAGCCGAACATCGTGGTCGAGGATAACCTCATCGCCGAGAACGGCCTGGGAATTTACCTGGGCTGGCAGGGCGATTGGTACATCGCCGTGGTGGGGAACCGCATCGAGCGGAACGGCGAGGGCGTTCGTATCGTCAACCGCAAGGCCATTATCGAGAGGAACACCATCGCCGACAACGTGATCGGGGTCCGCATCACCGCCGAGCACGAGGAGGGATTGGTCACCGAGGTGGAATGGGTGACGCTGCGGGACAATAGCTTTGTGGGTAACGAGCTCTATGCCCTCCAGAACCTGGCCCCGATTACGGTGGACGCCCGGCGCAACTGGTGGGGCCCCGGAGGTCCCCGCACGGCTGCCGAGGAGTGGACCCTCCTTCCCTGGATCTTTTCCGTGTCCGGTGTTACGCCGTCCCTCACCCTCTGTGTGGGTCCCGTCGACACGGAAGGGGGCGGGGTCGTCCTCTCGTTGGGGGGGCTCGGTTTCTGTCGTGCGCTCGGGCCGGTCTCCGGGAGAGGGGGGATCACCCTCGACGTCCGTGACCTTGAAGGGTGGCGGACGGTGTTCATTCCTTGGACGGTTTCCCTGAGCGGGAACCTAATCATGGGCCCGGTAGAGTGCGACGACTGGCTCACCCGGCCGACGGACAGCGGGGAGGGGGGCGGTGGGGGATAGGGCGACGTCCGTCCGCAACGATCGCAACGATGAGGTCGAGCTCGATCTACGACAACTGTGGGAAGTCATCCTTCGGCGTAAGTGGTACGTGATCGGGACCCTCCTCACGGCGCTCGCACTCACCGTCGTGGTTACCCTGTTCACCCCGCCCGCCTACAAGGCCGGGGCGGTCATCCTCATCCGCGGCGCCGACGTGTCCCTGGAGGCCCTGGGGCTCCCCGCGGAGCTCGCCGCCCTCGTCCCCACCGGTCGTGGTGAGGACCTGAATGCCCACGTGGAGCTCATCCGGAGCCGGGGAACGTTGTCCAAGCTCCGCGAGCGCCTGCTGGAGGACCAGGAGTACGTGACCGCCCGTCTCCGGCACCGGGTCGGGCTCGCCTTCGCCAACGGCCACGCTCTGAACCCCGACGAGGTGGTCACGCTGGAGGAGCTGAAGGACGCCATCTCCGCCCGGGTGCTCCCCAACTCCCGCCTGATCCGGGTAGAGGCGGTGGCCGGCTCCCCGGTGGAGGCCGTAAAGATCGCCAACCACCTCGCCGAGGCCTACCAGGAGGTGGACCGCGAGCGGGCCCGCAAATCCATCCAGGCAATCATCGACTTCCTCGACAAGAAGATCGAGGAGACCCGCCAGCAACTCCAGGTATCGGAGGATAAGCTGGCCCAGCTCGCCCGCGACATGCAGATCCTCCTCGAGACCAACGCCCTCGTGGCCAAGGCCTCCCGGCTGGAGGAGCTCCTGGCCGAGGCCCAGGTGGACCTCGAGGACACCAAGGCCCAGCTGGCCACGGTAGAGAAATTCCTCGCCGGGGTGAAGCAAGACCTGTTTGAGAAGTTCGCCGGCCCCGAGGGGAGGTCGCTCCTCCTCGAGATCACGGACAAGCTCGCCCTCATTCGCAACATCCAGAAGGAGATCGCCGACATGGAACAGGAGCGCGAAGAGGCCCTCCGCTCCGGTGACTACATCCGTGCCAAGGAGCTGGAGCGGGATATCGTCGCCAAGCGCGAGCGCATGGAGGAGGAAGCCTCCCAGCAGTTCGCGGTGTTGGAGAAGCTCCCCCAGTACGAGGACCTCATCAAGCAGCAACTCGAGCTCACCCTCGAACTCCAGGCGCTGGAGAACCGAGTCGCGGTGCTTGAGCGCATGAAGGAGGAGGAGATCAAGAAGCTCATCGACTCGGGGATCGAGCTCGGCCGCGTCCAGCGCGAGCTCGACATCACCGAAGACCTCTACACCCTCCTCGTCACCCAGTATGCCCGGGCCCGGATCGCGGAGATGGGGGAGCTGGGCACGGTGGAGATCGTGGATCCGGCGGAGCCCCCCGAGGGCCCCATCAAGCCCAACAAGAAGCTGAACCTCTTTGTGGGCTTCTTCCTCGGCCTCATGGGCGGGGTGGGGCTTGCGTTCGTGCGCGAGGCACTCGACACCCGGTTCCGCAACCAGGACGAGGTCCGCGCGGCCCTCGGCCTCCCCGTTTTGGGGTTGATCCCCCGGATCCCCCACCACCGGCGCCGGTGGGCCTATCAGGAGATCTCCGAGATCCTCCTTACCCACTACAAGCCGGGTGGTAGGATCCACGACGCGTTCTCCTCATTGGTGTTTAACCTGCGTATGGCCTCGCCCGACAAGAAATTGGGCACGATCCTCGTGACCGGGCCCGAGCCCGGGATCGGGAAGTCCACCGTGGCCTCGAACCTGGCGTTGGCGCTGGCGTTCCAACGGAAGAAGGTTCTCCTCCTCGAGGCCGACCTACGTCGGCCGGTGTTGGACCGGGTGTTCGATAGCGACGACGCCGTGCCCGGCCTCACCGAATGGGTGGTGGGCGAAGCGAGACTCGAAGAGATAGTGCGGGAGCTCCATCCCGAGGGTTACGGCCCACTGCACATCATCTTTGCCGGCCGCAAGCCACCGAGCCCGGCGGACTTCTTCGCCTCGCAGGCGTTCGCCGAGGTCCTGCGGAGGCTCGCCGGTGAGTACGAGGTGGTGGTGATCGACGCTCCGCCGGTACACGCTGCCCCGGAGATCCAGGTGCTGGCCACCCAAGTAGATGCGGTCCTCTTCCTGGTGGACGCCGAGCACACCGACAAGCGCACCGCCCGGGCGGCCATGGAGAAGCTATCCCAGGCTCATGCCCCGGTGGTGGGTGCAGTGATCAACCGCGCTCCTCCACAGTACTTCGGTTATTACGGCTACTACTATTACCGAAAGCGATATCATTACTACGCGGATGAAAGCGCGTCATCACCGTTCTGGAAGCGCCTGTTCACGCGAGGTAAGGGTAGAAATTCTGCCAATCGATGAAGACCCACCCCGCACATGGGGACTAGAAAAGAACTCAGGGATCCAGTGCAGTGACAGAATCAATGAAGGGGGCTTCGGGGCTCAGTGAGTGGAAACGTGCCATATTTCTGTTGAGGTATTGACCGTTAAAGGCTGCCACCATCGGCACGGGATGCGTGGGCCTCACCTTGGGGGTATGTCTCGCTTACCTCCTGGCATCGGGTCACCTGCGTGGACGTTGACCTCGGAAATCGAGATTACTTAAGCAGGACAAAAGCCCGATCCACGAGCCGGGCTTGGAGGCACCCTTGTACCACGTTCATGGCTCGGGGCCTCGTCTTGGCTCTTGACGTTTCCGCGCGTCATGTTTGGGATGTGCCATACCCACCGCCGCCGGGGGTGCGGATGGAGATGATCCCGTCCGGTGGTACTTCCACCGTCCCCTTGGCGGGTATCCGTTTCTCTTCTCCGTCGATAATTAGGAAATCTTCGCCCGGGGCGCCAGGGGCACCTCCTTCGAGGCCCCACGGTCCCCGCGCCCGCCGGTCCGCGAGCAGCGAGACCACCGCCCGGTGGCCCAGGACCCGGATGTCCCGTCGGATCCCCATCCCACCACGGTATCTGCCCTTGCCCCCCGAACCCTCCCGCAGTTCGTACCGCTCCACCCGCAGAGGATAGGCCAGCTCCAGGGCCTCCACTGTGGTGTTCAGGGTGATGAGGTCGTGGAATCCCACGGCGAGGCCCACCCGCCACGCCCCCACTGGACTGCATCACGAGGATCGGCGCGTCTATCCCCTTCGAGGCCAGGGCCCCGGAGAGGTGCGAAAGATACCCCTCCACCACCGGCCGCAAGGCCGCGGTCATGGCCGTGGTGGAGGTGCGCTCGTACTCCCGGAACTCCGGGAGGACTTCCGAGGAGAGGGTGATAGGGGCCTCTACCCCTCTCCTCCCGCAGGATTTTCTCCACACGCCGCTCGTGGACCGGGTTGAGGAAAGAGAAGAGAAAGACCACCGCCACCGCTTGAATTCCGCCGGCCTTTATCTTCGCCGCCAGCTCCCGCACCGCTTCCTCGTCCAGCGGACGAATCGCCCGGTCCCGGGCGTCCAGGCGCTCGGGCACCTCCAGGCGCCATTCCCGGGGCACCAGGGGCGGCGGCCGGTCACAGAAAAGGTCGTAGAGGGAGGGCCGGTTCTGGCGGCCGATCTCGAGGACGTCCCGGAACCCCGCGGTGGTGATGAGGGCCGTCGCCGCCCACTTCCCTTCAAGAAGCGCATTGGTAGCCACAGTGGTCCCGTGGACGATCCTTCTGATCTTCCCCATCGGCAAGCGTTCCGGTCCCGCGAGGAAATCCTCTTCCTGGGCCGGGGCGGTGGGTAGTTTGAGGACGCGGAGCGCGCCATCCTCGGCCCACACGAAGTCGGTGAACGTCCCGCCGATATCTACGCCCAAGGTAATCGCCATCGGTTCCCGATGGTAGCCGATCCCGGTATTGGCGGAAAAATTCCCATGCCCGTAGAGCGCATATAATGCGGGGACACTCGTCCCGGAATCGAGGAGAGGGGGGATGGCGGTACGCATAAGCGATGGCGAAATAGCGCGGCGTCGGAAGACGCTCGAGGAGGAGCTCGGGATAAAGGGCATCGCGGGCGTGTGTTTATTTGCCCCGCACAACATCTTCTACTTAAGCCGGTTTTCATTCATCGCCACCGAGAGACCCATAGCCTTAGTTTGGACGTTCGGAAGGCGCCCGGTGCTTTTCGTGCCGTTATTGGAGCGAGAACATGCAGGGGAGGCGTGCGAGGCAGAGGTGGTGACCTACCCCGAGTATCCCGACGAACGCCATCCCATGCGCCTTTTGGGCGACCTGCTGCGGGAACTGGGCCTCGAGGGGAAAAGAATTGGTGTGGACTCAAACGGTTACGCGGGCGGCTACGGTTACCGCGGCCCCAAGCTCAGCGAGGTGATCTCCGTCGAGGTCGTTGAGGTGGCAGAGACACTGGAGCGGATGATGTGGGTGAAGAGCCCCGAGGAAATCGAACTCCTCCGGGAAAGCGCCAAATGGGCGAACTTGGCCCACTCCTTGCTCCAGGAGTACACCCGTCCCGGTTGCACCGAGACGGAGATCTCCGCCCGGGCTTCTTACGAGGCCTCGGCGGCCATGTTCCGCGCCCTGGGCCCCGATTACCACCCCACCAAGCCAGGGCTCCCCGCCTACGCCGGCTTCCGCGGGCAGGTAGGGCCCGGATCGGCGGTTCCCCACGCCATCACCACCAACGCCCGCATCAAGAGGGGGGATGTCCTCGTCACCGGGGCCACCGCCGATGTGGGGGGTTACTGGGCTGAGCTCGAGCGCACCATGATCGTGGGAAGGCCCACGGAGGAGCAAAGGCGGTACTTCGAGCTCATGCTGGCGGCACAGGAGCTCGCGTTTTCGCAGATCAAGCCCGGGCGGCGCTGCCGCGATGTGGATCGGGCGGTGCGGGCTTTCTTCGCCAAAGAGGGGATCCAAGGATACTGGCTCCATCACACTGGCCACGCCCTGGGCATCCGCATGCACGAGTCCCCCTTCTTCGACATCGGGGACGACACGGTGATCGAGCCGGGGATGGTGTTCTCGGTGGAGCCAGGGATCTATATCCCCGGGTTCGCCGGCTTCCGCCACTCCGACACCGTGGTGGTGACGGAGGACGGCATCGAGTTATTGACCCACTATCCTCGTGATTTGGCTGACCTCACCATAAATTGAGGGAAACGGAATGCTCGGTAGCCCTGGGTAGGCGAAACCATGATCAAGGGTGGTGCAGAATCATTGTTCTATGGGTCCTGGTTGCAAGTTGAAGGAGACTTCCATACCATCCACGGACCGTAAAAAAAGGAGGTGTGGTGCAGACAAAGCTCATCACTTCGGAATCGGTAGCTGAAGGGCACCCGGACAAGATCGCCGACAGGATCTCCGACGCCGTATTGGACGCCGTTCTCTCCCAAGACCCCTACGGTCGCGTGGCCTGTGAGGTCTTCGTGACCCAGAGCCTCATCATCGTCGGTGGGGAGATCGCCACCGAGGCCGAGGTGGATCCCGACGAGATCGCTCGCCAGGTGCTGAAGAAGGTGGGTTACACCGACCCCAGCTATGGGATCTCGTATGAAAGCTGCACCGTAATGAACCTCCTGCGCCGCCAGTCCCCGGATATCGCCCAGGCAGTGCTTTCCTCTTGGGAAGTGAAACACGGTTCCCGGGATCCCAAAGACCGGTTGGGCGCCGGAGACCAGGGGATCATGTTCGGCTATGCCACGACACAGACCCCGGAGTACATGCCCCTCCCCATCACCCTGGCCCACAAACTCGCCAAACGCCTGGCCGAGGTGCGCAAGGACGGGACCCTTCCCTACCTCCGCCCCGATGGAAAGACGCAGGTCACGCTGGAGTACGAGAACGGGAAACCCGTGCGGGCCCACACGGTGCTCCTTGCGGCCCAACATGACCCGGAGGTGGAGCTCGAGGATCTGGAGGAGGACATCAAAAAATACGTGGTGGAACCGGTCCTCGACGGTTGGTTGGATGAACGCACAGAGGTTTACGTGAACACCTCCGGCAGGTTCGTGATAGGCGGACCGGTGGGCGACACCGGGATGACCGGCCGGAAGATCATCGTAGATACCTACGGCGGCTACGGCTCCCACGGCGGAGGCGCCTTCTCCGGGAAGGACCCCACCAAGGTGGACCGCTCCGGTTCCTACATGGCGCGGTACGTGGCCAAGAATTTGGTGGCCGCCGGGCTCGCCCGGGAGTGCGAAGTCCAGGTAGCCTATGCCATTGGAAGGGCCCGCCCTTTGGCAGTGAACGTGGACTCCTTCGGCACGGGCGTGGTCTCCGACGATATGTTGCGGGAGATCGTGCTTTCGGTGTTCGATTTCCGGCCCGCGGCTATTATCGAATGTTTGGACCTACGCCGCCCCATCTACGAGCCCTTTTCCTGCTACGGCCACTTCGGCAGGATCGAGCTCGACCCCCCGTGGGAGCGGACCGATATGGTGGAAAAGCTCCAACGCATCTTGGCTCAGCGCACCGGCAAGGTGGTATAGCTCTTCGCCCGGTTTTGGGCCCAGGACGCCGCGGCAGAGCCCGAAAAAGCCCCCGATTCACTCCAAGGCGGGCGAGATAGCGCCTCGGCAAGTGTGTCCAGGAGCATGGCAGCTTCTACCGTTTTAACCGGTTGGCGGAGTAAAGGAAGAACCGGACAGCGGGGTTTGAAGATAGAGCCAGCGGCCTTCCGGCATGAGCCGCTAAAAGTGCCTTGATCCATCCCTTGGGCTCCACAAAGGATCCCCAGGATCCGGTTGCGGGATTGTTTTCGGAACGCTCTTCCCTTCCTTCTCAGGATTTTTTAGGGAAGAGCACCATACCCCCAAAGCGAGACACTTCCCGAGACACTGCCTCCCCGCACGCTAGATTTCTGCCTTGGATCATTCAGATTAAAATGGCCATAAGCTTATGGGCATGAACGAAGCCGACACGCGGGCGAGGCTCGTCGAGCCCCTGTTGAAGGCAGCCGGGTGGACCGATCGACAGGTCACGCGTGAGTTTTATTACCAACGTAACGTGCGTTACACGCCGGGAAAGATCATCCTCGCCGGCGATCAGGTCCGTCGCGGCCGGGGCCGCAAGGTGGATTACCTCCTGCGCCTCACCGACGGGTTCCCCATCGCGGTGGTAGAGGCGGAGCCGGAGTATAAACCTCCGGACGCGGGCCTGGAGCAGGCCAAGGGGTATGCCCGCGACTTGGGCCTCGCCTTCGCCTATTCCACCAACGGCCGCGGCATCGTGGAGTTCGACTTCTTCACCGACTCCGCCCGTGAACTGGATCGTTTTCCCACGCCGGACGAACTTTGGCAGCGTTGGCAAGTGAACACGGGCCTAGGGAAGATCGAGGTCAGGGACCAGCGGGTGGAGTACCTGTCCCGTCTGGGGAAAGAGCGGTCCGAAAACCCGCTCCTATACGGCTATTGCCCGGAATACCTGTGCGGCAAGCGCCCATACTACTTCCAAGAAGTGGCCATCCGCGAGGTGATCAAGCCTCATGCGGGGCCAACGCCGGGTACTCCTCGCCATGGCCACCGGAACAGGGAAGACCTTCGCGGCCTTTCAGATCGCGTGGAAACTGATCAAGTCCGGGTGGCTCAAGCGTCGTCACCCCGAACGGCCGGCGCGGATCCTCTTTCTCGCCGACCGGATCGTGTTGCGCGACCAAGCCCACAACACCTTCTCGCCCTTCGCCGACGGCACCAACGACCCCCGCTGTATCATCAAGGGGCACCTACCCATCCGGCTGGGGGGACCTGGCGGGAGGTCTTGAGTATTATGGAGGAAGTGAGCGGGCTTTTGAATAACCGAGAAAGGGGACCGATTTCACGGGCTCTGGATGGGCAGGCGGTGCGCCAGTGGCTCTCCGGTCAGAGGGCCGCAGCGGAGCGCATTGAGACTGAGCGAGCCGCGTTCCTTGCCTTTCTATCCCCTGAACGTTCCCTCCAGATCTACCTCGAGCTCTGGAGCCTGTGCGGGGGAAAGTGCTCGGAAACTCCGTCGCCTCTACTTTTAGCTATGCGCCGGGCCCTATCGCGCATGGAGGGCGGGAAGAAATGAACCTCCTGCGAGCGGCAGCGGAGATCGCCAGGTTTCTGGAGGACCAAGGGATTCCCTATTTCATCATCGGGGGCTTGGCGCTTCGATGGAGTTTAAACTCAACGAAGGTAACGAATGACCTTTCAGCGAACAACTGGGAGGTTTAGGATGGATGAACGCATTCGCTCCATCGTCCAGCGTGTCAAGGGATTCCTCGAGAAGAAATATGGCTCCCGCCTCAGGGCCGTGATCCTCTATGGCTCCCATGCGCGCGGGACGGCAACGGAAGATTCGGATGTGGACCTCCTGGTAGTGGTGGATAATGTATTGAGGCCCGATGAGGTGCACCGAAGCTTGAGCGATCTCCTCTTGGATATCCTCCTCGAGGAAGGTGAATTGGTTTCGGTGGTTGTGCTCCCCGAGAGTTTTTACAAATCCTACAACTCGCCCTTCCTCCTCAACGTGAGAGGGGAGGGAGTACCGGTATGAAGGAAATCACGGATCTGGTTTCCAAAGCGGAGAAGTTCCTCAAGACGGCCGAGGCGGCCTTAGAATTGGGTGATTACGACTCCTGCGCATCGCGGTGCTAGAGGTGGTTTCAAAACCCGTGTGTTTTCGGCTGATCTTGAGGTATGCGGGAGCAAGGCTATGAGCTGACGAATGAACAGTGGGAGAGGATTCGGCC
>JAGGWU010000099.1 GCA_021163465.1 Candidatus Bipolaricaulota bacterium | reverse complement strand
GTGGGGGATAGAGGCCCAAAAGACCATGTACGAAGCGTTTTCCATCGCCCTCTTCGCTGAAGTACTCCACGAACCCGGCCAGGGTCTCCAGGGCTTCCCGGGTGAGCTCCCGGTCGAGCTTCCCGCTTTGCACCAATGGGACCAAGGTTTCCTCCAGAGCCCTGCCGAGGATGTTCGGCGGCCGCTCGAGGAGCTCGATGGGCGAAAGCTGCTGGGCACAATAGTCAAGGGCCGCGATCACATCCTCATCCGTTACATCGAGCTTGTGGATCCCCTGGGCCAGGGATTCCCGTAGGACCTGGAGCATGGGGACGAGGTGCCCTTTTCCCTTTTCTCGCAGATAGACCAAGAGCTTTTCCCATTCTTTGGAAAGTTCCTGGCCTCGCCGATCCCAGAGCTTCCTTTCCGCAGTAAGGAGGAACTCGCAGCTTGAAGGACAAGCGATGGATTTCCGCCGATGTTCCCCACAACAGATGCTGCAGATCCTTTTCCCCAGCGCAGGACAAAGCCGCGATGGGCTCCGCTCATTACAGATAGGACACTTCGCCATCAGCCGAATCCCAGGGCACGCCTCGCTTCTTCCGACATCCTCTCCGGGGTCCAGGGTGGATCGAAGACCAGATTGACATCCACGTCATAGCCCTCGAAAGCCTCGCGCAACGCCTGCTCCGCCTGGGCGGCGATGGCCCCGGCCAGGGGACAACCGGGTGTGGTCAGGGTCATGTCGATGGAGATCCGGTTACCGCTGATGTCCACATCGTATACCAACCCGAGGTCCACGATGTTCACCCCCAGCTCCGGGTCCACCACCTTATCGCGGAGCACCGCCAGGACTCCGTCGGTCGTCGGGCCCATTCCCCTCTCCTTTCACACGATTGTAGGACCGAACCGGTCCCGCATCCACCGGCGGCTCTCCGTTCGGGCCCACATATCGGCGGTCTCGATTTCCTCCAACGTGGGACACGGGACGTTGTGGTGCCGCTCGAGGATGTATGCGAGACCCTCCGCGATGGCGGTGAAAGGTATCCTTCCCGCAAGGAAGGCCGCTACCAGCTCCTCATCGGCCGCGTTTATCGCTGCCGGAGCGGTTCCCCCTTCCTTTCCGGCCTGGACCACCACCGAAAACGCGGGATACTTATCCCAGGGGATCTCCCTGAACTCCAGAGTCTTCCCCGCGAGCTCGAGTCTGCGGGCAGGGGGCGAACGATGACGGGGATATGTGAGGGCATATTGGATCGGTATACGCATGTCTGGCTCCGAGATAACCGCGATCACGTTCCCGTCCACCAGCTCTACCAAGCCGTGCACGAGGGACTGGGGGTGCAAAAGCACCCCGATGCGTTCATAGGACATCCCGAAGAGCCAATGTGCCTCGATGACCTCGAAGCCTTTGTTCACCAAGGTGGCCGAATCCACCGTTATCCGTGGTCCCATCCTCCAGGTGGGATGCGAGAGGGCCTCCTGGGGTGTGACACGGGCGAGATCCTCGGGAGGGAGGTCGCGGAAGGCGCCCCCCGAGGCGGTGATCCAGAGTTTCTTCACCTCCTCCCGCCTTACCCCCCTCATTGCCTGCCACAGGGCGGAGTGTTCCGAGTCCACGGGGATGAGCTGGTCGGGATCGCGCACGAGCTCCATCACGAGGTGCCCCCCGATCACCAGGGATTCTTTGTTTGCCAGAGCCACACGTTTTCCCGCTGAAAGAGCGGCCAGGGTAGCACGCAGTCCCGCCGCCCCCACCACCGCGTTGAGCACCACGTCCACCTGGGGATGGCGCGCGATGGCCTCAAGGCCTTCCTGCCCATGGAAGACCTCCACATAGGGAGGCAGGAGCTTTCTCGCCTTTTGTGCCTCTTCGGGACCACGGAGGGAAACGAGCGCGACGGAAAACTCGGACGCTGCGCGGCAAAGCTCCTCAACACGCCGCCCTGCCGCTAAGGCCACGATCTCGAGCTCGGCGCCGCTTCTACGGAGGCGGCGGATGACCTCTAAGGCTTGCGTGCCAATGGAACCTGTGGCTCCTAAAACAGCGATCCGTGTCACTTTTTTCGGTTGTCGTAGAGATCGCAGGGGATCCCCAGGATCTCCTCGGTGAATGCCGCGGCGGAGCTCGGCCCTCCCTCGGCGATCCCGATCCAAGAAGGTGTTCCCAACGCGTGGGAGGAAGGGCAACGTCCCGTCCCGAGGATCCTCTCCACTGACTCCTTAGTCGTGTGAACGCTTCGTCGCCCAACGATTGCCCTCAGGGCTTCCTCCATCCGTTTCCTCCTTGTTAGCCAAAGTACCCCAAAAGGCCACGTCCGCCAAGGGACGCCGTTTTCCGGGCCCAAACTCCAAAGCCTTAGGGTGGCCCGGATCACCATACAAGCCCACCACAACCGAAGCAACCACCATGAAGTTACCCATCATGGAGGATCTTTTGGAGGGTACCGGAAAAGCGGCCATTGGGGCCGGGGTGCGGGCCACCCGACGGGACGGAGGCGGCCCTCGCGCGGTACAAGCGTTGGCTGGTTCCGAGAGTGCCCTCGAGGTACTCTGGTCGAGGGAAGATGCGCGGTGTCTATGTGCTCCTCATCGAGGTGAAGGACTCCCTCGAGCTAGAGGTGGGGAAGCTGGGGAAGTTGCGCCTCGATTCCGGCTTTTTCGCGTATGTCGGCTCGGCCCGAGGAGGCATCAGGGCAAGGGTCGAGAGACACCTCCGATCCCAAAAGAAAATCCATTGGCACATCGATTACCTCTTGTCGCGGTCCGGGGTTACGGTGCGAGAAGTCTACGCCCTGGAGACGGATAAGCCCTTGGAATGCCAGACGGCACGGGCCTTGGCGGCAGGGTTTTCGGTAGTTCCCGGCTTCGGTTCGAGTGACTGCGCCTGCCGCAGCCACCTCTTCCGGTGCGACCCGAGACGGCTGAGAGGCGCATTAGAAGAGCTCGGATTCCGGCGCTTAGAACTCCTGTACCGCCCCCACGGGCCAGCGGGCTGAGATTTATCAACCGGGACGGCTCACCTTTGGGGGAGCTTGCGCAGATAGAAACGGTGGCCGACGTATTCAAGTTCTACAAGCTTCCCGGCCCGGAGGAGTTCCTCCACGACGTCCCAGCTGGCGCCATCCCGCGCCAGGAGCTCCCGCACTGCCTCTTCCCGCATGGGATGGACGGCGGTGATGGAAAGGAGATCCGCCACGGCATCGCCGCTCGTGGCGAACGCATCTCCCTCGTAGCCGATGAGCAACTCCACCCTTGGGAGGTGCTCCGCGAAGATGGCGTAGGTCCGAACCAACGCCGCCTCTGCCGGGGGCTCAACCCAGGGCTCGGCGGGGGGACGGGTGGGGATCGAGATGTAGGCTATGGATGGTTTCACCTCCGCGAGGAATCCGGCCACGGCGGCGATCTCCTCGGGGGCATCGTTGACCCCGGAGACGAGCATCGTCTCAGTGGCCAAGGTACCGCGGAAGTTGCACGCGAACTCCAGCATCCCCTTTTGGATCTCCTCGAGGGACAGGGCCTTGTGGGGACGATTGACCTTCTTCCAGACGG
>JAGGWU010000007.1 GCA_021163465.1 Candidatus Bipolaricaulota bacterium | reverse complement strand
GGGGTATTGCCACCCCTGCCGATGCCGCCCTGATGCGGATGCTGGGGGCCGATGGGGTATTCGTGGGAAGCGGTATCTTCAAGTCCGAGAACCCCGAGAAGCGGGCCCGGGCCATCGTCCTTGCTACCGCCCACTATGATGATCCCGAACTTTTGGCGGAGGTTTCCGAGGACCTCGGGGAGCCCATGCCCGGGGTCGCCATCGAGGAGATCCCCCAAGAGCAGCTGATGCAGTATCGATGAAGATCGGGGTCATCGCCGTCCAAGGCGACGTGCGGGAACACCTCCGGGCGCTGGAGCGGTTGGGAGTGAAAGCCGTCGCGGTGCGCAAGCCGGCCGATCTCGAGGGCGTAGCCGGTCTCGTCTTCCCCGGAGGGGAAAGCACCGCCATCTGGAGGCTTCTCAAGTGGTCAGGTCTGGTGGAGCCCATCGAGCAGCTCCACCGCTCGGGCATTCCCTTCTTCGGCACCTGTGCGGGGATGATCCTCTTGGCACGGGAGATCGTCAACTGGCCCGAGCGGTTCTTCGGGTTCATCGACATCGCCGTGGAGCGGAACGCCTCCGGGAGGCAGGTGGATTCGTTCGAGACGGAGCTCGAGGTGAAGGGAGTGGGGCGGGTGCCGGCGGTCTTCATCCGCGCCCCCTACATCCGCCGGGTGGGACCCGGGGTAGAGGTCTTGGCCGAATGTCAAGGGCATCCGGTCATGGCCCGGGAAGGGAAGGTCCTCGTGGCGAGCTTCCACCCCGAGCTCACAGAAGACCTGCGCGTCTACGAGCTTTTCCTTACAATGTGTGGTTAAAACCCTCAAACGCAAAAGGAGCGTGAAGATGGCACCGGTGAGGATAGGGATAAACGGCTTCGGGAGGATCGGGCGGGTTTTCACCCGGATCGCTGCCAAAGACCCCGAGGTGGAGATCGTGGGGATCAACGACCTCTTCTTCTACAACAAGAAGAAAGACAAGTTCGACGCCAAATGGGCCGCACACCTCTTCAAGTACGACACCGTCTATGGCCCCTACGACTTGGGCGTCACCTTGGTGGCCGAGTATCGCCTAAAAGTCGGGGATCGTCCCGAGATCCGGCTCACCGCGGTCCCCAACCCCGCCGAGCTCCCCTGGGGGGAGCTGGGGGTGGATGTGGTCATCGAGGCCACCGGGGTCTTCCGGGATCCGGAGAAGGCCAAAGGACACCTGGAAGCCGGGGCCAAAAAGGTGCTCATCACCGCGCCCCCGCGGGGCAAGAAGGCCGAGGAAACCTTGCAGATCCTCTGGCGGGTCAACGAGCAAGAATACGAAAAGAGGGGAAGGCCCGACATCGTCTCCGCCGCCTCCTGCACCACCAACTCCCTGGGCCCGGTGGTGAAGGTGTTGCACGAGGCGTTCGGGATCGAGGAAGGGTTCCTCACCACCGTCCACGCCTACACCAACGACCAGCGGGTCGTGGACGCCTTTCACGACGACCTTGCCCGGGCCCGGGCCGCGGCGGCCAACATCATCCCCACTTCCACCGGCGCTGCCAGGGCCATCCCCGCCATATTCCGGGAGCTGGAAGGGAAGATGGACGGGATCGCCATGAGGGTCCCGGTGCCGTGCGGCTCCGTGTCCGATTTCACCGCCACCCTGAAGCGAGAAGTTACGGTGGAGGAGGTGAACGAGGCGTTCCTCAAGGCCGCCGAGACCCCGCTCGGCGAGGTGATGAAGGTGGTGGAGGAGCCCATCGTCTCCTCCGACGTACTGGGCGAGGACCACTCCGCCGTGGTAGCTTTGGCTTACACCATGGTGCTTCCCAAGATGCCCAAGGTGGTGAAGGTGCTTTCCTTCTACGATAACGAGTGGGGCTACTGTTGCCGCCTTCTGGATGTGGCCAAATTCATCGTTAAGTAGGCTTTTGGGGGCGGCGGGGAAAGGGGCGGTTTCCCTCCTTTTCCCGCCGCGTTGCTTCATCTGCGGTGCATCCCAAGCTGAACCAACCCCCCTTTGTCCCCGATGCTTGGAAGAACTTGAGGTTTTTTCCACGGAACTGTGCGTGATATGTGGGCATCCGGTGAAGGAAGGGACGGACCTCTGCCGTGAATGTGCGGTGGAGCCGCGCCCATTCGCTTGGGCGCGGGCCTTGGGACCACATCTGGGGATCCTGCGGGTCCTGGTTTTAGGGATGAAGGAAGGCGAAAGGGCCCTGGCCCGTTTCCTCTCCGGCCTCCTCGTGCCCTTTCTCCCCCGGGACGCCGAGATCATCACCTTCGTTCCCCCGGATCCCGGCCGCAAGGGCACGTGGCACGCGGCGGAAGGGCTGGCCCGTGAGCTTTCCGTTCTTTCCGGAGTCCCCGTGGAGCCCCTCCTCGTAAAGATCCGGTCCACTCCGCCCCAGGTTTCCCTGGGCTACCGGGAACGCCTGAGGAACCTGGCCGGGGCGTTTTCCTCCCGTAGGACGGGAAAAGGGGAGCGGGTGGTATTGGTGGACGACGTCTACACCACCGGAACCACGGTCACGGAGTGCTCCCGGGCCCTCATCTCCGCGGGCTTCGGGGAGGTGGTGGTCCTCACCGCCTCGCGCACGATCCGTCATGAGGATTGAGAGGTTCGTGGTCGGACCGCTTTTTACCAACTGTTACCTTGTGGAGTCCCAAGGAGAGGCGGCGCTGATCGACCCTGGAGGATCGAGTGTGGAGCTCCTCGAGGCCTTGGGAAAGGTCAAGCTCAAATACATCCTCCTTACCCACGGCCACTTCGACCACGCCGGGGCTGCGGTAGAGGTTCAGAGCCGTTTCGGCGGGAAGCTCCTTTACCACGAGGCGGAACGGGAGGTGTTCTTCGCCTTCGGTAAAGCCCCTCCCCAGGCGGACGGGTACCTGAAGGACGGCCAGAAGCTGCCCCTGGGGCACGAGGTTCTTACGGTCGCCCACTACCCTGGACATTCACCGGGATCGGTGGTATTCCTTTGGGAGCGGGGGAAGGTGGTTTTCTGTGGGGACCTTTTGTTCGCGGGTTCGGTGGGGAGGTGGGATCTGCCCGGGGGGTCGTTCACGGAACTCAGGGAATCCATCCAACGCTTCTTTACCTCCCTTTCCGGGGAATGGCGCATTTACCCCGGTCACGGTGAGCCCACCTCGCTGCAGGCCGAGCGGGAGAGGAATCCCCTTCTGCGGGAACTCCTATGAGCGAGCTCGATGAGATCCGGGAGAAGGTCGATATCGTGGAGCTGATCTCCCGGTATGTAGCCCTGAAGCCTTCGGGCAAGGGCTACAAGGGACGTTGTCCCTTCCATCCCGACGACACCCCTTCTTTCTACGTCTCCCCCGAGAAGAAACTTTGGCACTGCTTCGGCTGCGGGGCCGGCGGCGACGCCATAGGCTTCCTTATGCGTATCGAGCGGCTTTCTTTTCGGGAGGCCCTGGAGCGATTGGCGGCGGAGCTCGGGGTGGAGCTCAGACGGAGCGGCGAGCGGGAAAAGCTCCTTGAGATCAACGCTGCCGCGGAGCGTTTTTTCCGGGATGCCCTGAACTCACCCGAGGGGAAATCCGCCAGGGATTATCTCCTTTCCCGGGGCTTAGGACCGGAAGTTTGGGACCGATACGGACTGGGCTACGCCCCCCCATCCGGTAAAGCCCTTCTTTCTGCCCTTTCCCGTTGGGGGATATCTGATCTGGAAAAACTCGGCCTGATTGTGAAGGGCGAGCGGGGATACCGCGACCGTTTCGTGGATCGGGTGATCTTCCCCATCCGGGACGAGCTCGGCCGCACGGTGGCCTTCGCGGGACGGAGCCTCTCCGGGGCGGAACCCAAGTACCTCAATAGCCCCAACACGCCCCTGTTCGAAAAGGGGACCCTCCTTTACGGTCTCGATATCGCGAAGGAGGCGATCGTGTCCTCCGGCCGCGTTATCCTGGTGGAGGGATATACCGATGTCATCTCCCTCCAGCAGGCGGGGATAAAGGAAGCCGTGTGTTCCATGGGCACCGCCCTCACCGAGTCCCAGGCAAGGAGGTTGGCCCGGTACGCCCGGGAGGTGGTCCTCGCCTACGATGCCGATGCCGCAGGGGAGGCCTCCACCCTCAGGGGGATCGGCATCCTGTTGGATGCCGGCCTGGAGGTAAGGGTGGCCCTTCTCCCCGAAGGGGAGGATCCGGATTCCCTGGTGCGGGGGCGGGGAACCGCGGCGCTTCATGCGACCATCGCGGAGGCCACCGATTTCCAGGAGTTCCTCCTGTCCATGATTCCCGTGCGGTTCGATCTCTCCTCCCTCAAGGGCAAAGGGGACGCGCTGAAGCTTGTGCGTTCCCTTTGGGAGCGCATCAAGAACCCGCTTCTGAGGCGGGAATGGGCCCAGAAGCTCTCCGTACTTTTGGGGCTGCCGGAGGAGGAGGTGTGGAAGGTCCTGAAGGGAAGGATCTCCTGGGAGGAGACAGGGGAGGAAGAGGAGAGGTTTGGGGCGGAAGAGGTGGTGCTCAAATTCCTCCTTATGGGGAAACTTCCCCGGGAAAAACTCACACGACTTGCGCCGGAGGAGTTCAGCGTCGAATATCGACCTATAGTGAAATTGTGGCTTGAACGCTGTGTCGACGGGGAAGCGGGACCCGAGCCCCATGTCCTTGCGTCCGAGCTTGATCCGGAACTGCAAGCCCGTTTGAGCCGAATCCTCCTTTGGGATATCACCTTCTCGGACGAGGCGAGGGCGCTGGAAGAGGCGTGGCAAAAGTTTCACGTACTTCCCAAGTTGGAACAGCGGATCAAGTCTTTGCGGGAGGAATTGACACAAGCGGAGAAACGGGGGGAAAGGGAATCCCTGGAAAAGCTCCAGCGGGAGTACGTAGAGCTTTGTCGTAGCCGGGCGCGGGTATTGAAGGGGGAATATGAAAAGCAAGGATAACCACGTGTTTTCGGATGTGTCGGATCCGTGGGAGGGGGAAAGCCATGCCCCTTTGGAAGAGCCAGGGGAGAGCCCTCCGGTGGAGGAAATAGAAAAAACATCGCGTTCCCGGGAAGATCCCGTCCGCACGTATCTCAAAGAGATCGGACGCGTTCCCCTTCTTACCAAGGAGGAGGAGGTCGCCCTGGCCAAGGCCTTGGAAGAGGGCAAACTCGCGGCCCAGCGCCTCAAGAAGGAAGGAGACAAGCTTTCCCCGGAGGAACGTCGGGAGCTGGAACGGAAGGTAAAGGAGGGGGAGGCGGCGCGAAAGAAGCTCATCGAGTCCAACCTGAGGTTGGTGGTTTCCGTTGCCAAACGTTACATGCACCATGGGCTTTCGCTCCTTGATCTGATCCAGGAGGGGAACATCGGCCTTATGCGGGCGGTGGAGAAATTCGACTGGCGCAAGGGGTACAAGTTCTCCACCTATGCTACGTGGTGGATCCGCCAGGCCATCACCCGGGCCTTGGCCGATCAGACCCGCACCATCCGTGTTCCCACCCATGCCGCGGAAACCCTCCAGGATCTCTCCGAAGCCAGGAGGGAGCACATCCAGCGGTACGGGGCCGCTCCCACCTATGAGGAGCTCTCCGAGGCCCTGGGGATCCCGGTGGACAAGATAAAGCGCATCGAGCAGGTGGCCCGCTATACCTCTTCCCTGGAGCGCCCCCTCTCCGAGGACGAGGATGAAACGCTGGGGGATCTCATCGCCGACAGCTCTGTGCCATCTCCTTCCAAGGAGGCCATCAGGGAAAAGCTCCGAGAGGAGCTCCTCAAGGCGATAAAGGAGCTGGATCCCCGGGAGCGGGAGATCCTGGAACTCCGGTACGGGTTGCGGGACGGCCACCCCCGTACCCTGAAGGAGGTGGCGGCGATGTTCGATGTGACCCGGGAGCGGATCCGTCAGATCGAGCTGCGGGCCCTGGAGAAGTTGAAGCATCCCTCCCGGCGGGCGGCCCTGAAGCGCTATCGAGACCTGTTGCTTTCGGAAGAGTGAGGATCCCCCTGATCGTAGGCCCCACCGCGGTGGGGAAAAGCGAGATCGCGGTGGAGCTCGCCGAGATGATCGGCGGGGAGGTGATTTCCGCCGACGCCCGTGCGGTATATCGGAATCTTGAGGTCGGAACGGCGAAGCCCCCGTGGGAGCTGCGCCGTCGCGTCCCACACCACCTACTCGACCATGTGCCGTGGTGGGCCCGCTACGATGCCGTCAAGTTTCGACGGGATTGCGAGCAGGCGGTGCGTGATATCCTCTCCCGGGGGAGGACCCCGGTGATCGTGGGGGGGAGCACCCTGTACGTGCGGGCGCTGACCGTGGGGATCTTCGAGGGGCCGGGGGCCGACCCGAGGATCAGGGCCGAATTGGCGATGCGCTCCACCGGTGCGCTCTACCGGGAGCTCGAGCGGGTGGATCCCATGGCGGCCCGGAAGATCCGCCCCCACGATCGCGTGCGTATCATCCGGGCCCTGGAGGTTTACCGGGCCACCGGGAAGCCCATCTCCCACTTTTGGGGAAAGGAACGTCCGTTCCCCTGGCCCCTTTTGGTGGTCGGGATCTCCCTCGAGCGGGGGGAGCTTTACCGGCGGATCGCGGCCCGGGTGGAGGAGATGTTCGCCAAAGGCCTTATGGATGAGGCCCGGGGGCTTTTCCGTACCAAACTCCCCGCGGATGTGCCCATCCTCCGCACCATCGGCTACGCCGAGCTCTTCGACCATTTCCGTGGGATTATCCCTCTGGAGGAAGCGAAACGTAGGATTGTGGCCAACACCAAGGCCTATGCCCGACGTCAGCTCACCTGGTTCCGGCGTGAGCCCGGGATCCACTGGATCGACCGCACGGGTAAGGACACAACCTGGGTAGCCCGAGAAATACTGAGCATGCTTCATGGAACCTGAACTCGGCTTTCGGTATTCCGCCACTTGGCCGGCTTCATCAATCTCCCTACAATGATCCCTGGATATGCAGCCCGTTTTCTCCGCCGAGGCGATAAGGACTCTGGATCGCGAGAGCGAGCGGCTGGGGATGGAGCGCCTTCTCCTCATGGAGTCCGCGGCTCGCGGTGGGGCCGAATGCTTGCAGCGCACCCTGGGGCGGCCTTTGCGGCGCTACGTCTTTGCGGTATGTGGGAAGGGCGGAAACGGTGGGGATGCCCTCGGGATCGCCCGATGGCTTGGGCTTTGGGGCGCGGAAGTGCTGGCGATCATCTTGGGGGAACCCACAGGCGCCGCCGCATCACAGGCCAATGCCTTCGCCGCCTCATTCCCGGGGAGGCTTTTCCGGGTGCGCTCTTCGCGGGACCTGGAGAGGTTCCGGGACGCCCTCGTCCGTGCGGACCTGGTGATCGACGGCCTCTTGGGGGTGGGGATCAAAGGGGCCGCCAGGGGTCTTGCTGCTAAGGCCATCGAGCTCGTGAACGAGTCCCTGGGGCTGGTGGTGGCGGTGGACATCCCCTCGGGACTGGACGCCGATTCCGGCGAGGTGCCGGGGCCGGCGGTGGAAGCGGACATAACGCTGGCCATGGGGGCGCTCAAACCATGTCATCTGCTTCCTCCCGCGGCCCGGCACTGCGGAGAGGTGGAGGTGGTCGACGTCGCCTATCCCCAACCGGCCTGGGATGCGGTGAAGCCGGTGGCGGAGGTGATCTCGGAGGCCTTCTGTGCCGCCGCCCTGCCTCACCGGGATCCTTTCGGCCATAAGGGAACCTTTGGGAAGGTGCTGGTG
>JAGGWU010000159.1 GCA_021163465.1 Candidatus Bipolaricaulota bacterium | reverse complement strand
GTTCTACATTCGACCGAATCTGGTGGAGGAGAGCGGATTCGAACCGCCGACCTCCTGCTTGCAAAGCAGGCGCTCTCCCGCTGAGCTACGCCCCCAGTGTCCCAATCCTATGGGCTTTCCTTCCCTCCCTCAAGGCCTTCCTCCCTTTGAGGAATGCACTTCCAGACCACTTCCCCGGTGAACGGATTCCACCGTACCGGAATAAGTACCCCGCCCTCACACCGGGGAAAGATCGCCCCCTCGACCCGGGCCGCGAGCTCTTCCGCATCAGCTCCCTGGAGCACGAGCTCCACCGGTTCCTCGAAGGAAAGCACGATCCGACCCTCCTGGGGAGAGCTCGCGAACTCGATGGGCCCGGAAAGCCTTATCACAATGCCATCCCGCTTTATTCCCCAAAGCGCCATCCCTACGAACACAAGCCCTCCAACAAGGAGGAAACAAAGAAAAATCAAAACCCAACGTTCCATCAGCCATCGCCCCCTTTGCGGACACGGGAGAAAAGCGCCGGCGGCTCCGCCTCCACGGCCCGCCCTCCTAGGTGAAATATACTCTACGGCCACCCGGATGCGTGCGGAAATTGCTCCCCGACTGCCACGGAAATCCCGGCCGCACCAGGATATCCCGGGGCCAGGGATTGAGTTTAAGCTCCGGGAACTCCGACGGCGAGGCCGGCTCCCCGGTATCCGAGTCTGTGGCCAGGGGAAAAGAGGAGCCCTCCTCGATACGTTCCACCGGAATCCCGACGCCGCCATGGCCCCGATGCTGGAACCGGCGATGGCCACTGCCTCAATCCCTGCTCCACCCTTCCCTTTTCTCCGTCGTCGGCTAGCATGATAAGTTTAGGGGATGGCCGCCGAAGGACTGCGGGCAAAGCTCGCCGAGCTGCCGCCCTCCCCCGGGGTGTACATCTTCCTCGGGGAGGGCGGGGAGGTGCTTTACGTGGGAAAGGCCTCCTCCCTCAGGAACCGGGTGCGCTCCTACTTCCAACCCTCCGGGGCCTCCCCCAAGGCCCGGGAGATCGTGCGCGAGGCGGTGGACCTCGACTACATCGTCACCCGTAACGAGGCCGAGGCCCTGATCCTGGAGGATGCCCTCATCAAAAAACACCGGCCCCGGTTCAACACCCGGCTTAGGGACGACAAACGTTACCCATACATAAAGCTCACCGCCGAACGTTTTCCGCGGTTGGTGTTCGTGAGGAGGCCGGAAAACGATGGCGCCCGGTACTTCGGCCCCTTCACCTCGGCCAAATCCCTGAGGCGGTTGCTCTCCGTTGCCCAGAAGATCTTTCCCCTAAGGACATGCAATCTGAACCTGGACACGGGCAAGACCTATCGCCCCTGTCTTTACTACCACCTGGGCAAGTGCCCCGGCCCCTGCAGCGGTAAGGTCTCTCCAGAGGAATATCGCCGCAATGTGGAGGGGGTGGCGGCCATCCTCTCCGGGAAGACCGACGAGCTCATCGCCCATCTGCGCGAGCGCATGGAGGCGGCCGCTGAGGAGGAGCGGTTCGAAGAAGCGGCCAGGCTCCGGGATTATCTCAAGGCCCTGGAACGCCTGCGGGATAAGCAGGCCGTGGCCCTGTCGGAGCCGGTGGACTTAGATGCGGTGGGGGTCGCGGTGGAGCAGGAACGTGGTTATGGGCTGGTGCTTGTGGTCAGGGCGGGAAGGCTCATCGGCCGTGAGGGTTTTCCCCTTCTGGTCCCCGAGGGCTGTTCGGTTCAGGAGGCGATGGCGGAGTTCCTGGACCAGTATTACACCCGAACCGCTTACGTCCCTCAGGAAGTGCTTCTTCCCTTCGAGATCTCCGAAGCGGACGCCCTGGCAAAGTACCTGGCGGGCCGGCGGGGCCAGGCGGTTTCGGTGCGGGTACCGACCAGGGGGCCACGGCGGGAGTTGGTGGAGATGGCCCAGCGGAACGCCGTGTTATCCCTGAAGCGCGCCGCCGTTGAGGACCTTTCCCTTACGCGGGATGAGGCGGCCCTGGAGGAGCTGGCCGAGGTCCTGGACCTCCCCGCGCGGCCCTGGCGGATCGAGGCGTTCGATGTCTCCAATATCCACGGAAAGGAGGCCACCGGCTCCATGGTGGCCTTCGTGGGAGGACGTCCCCGTCGCGACGCCTATCGTCGCTTCCGGGTCCGCATCGCCGGGAAGCCCGACGATTACGCCATGATGGAGGAGGTGCTGCGGCGCCGCTTCTCCCACGGGCTTCGGGAACTCCAGGAGGCCAAAGCCGGGGGCAAGTTCTCCGAATTTCCCGATCTCGTGCTCGTGGACGGAGGGAAGGGACAACTCAACGTGGCGCTTAGGGTGTTAGAAGAACTTGGGCTTTCGGGGATCGAGGTCGCGGCACTGGCGAAGCGCCAAGAGGAGATCTATCGCCCCGGGAGGAAGGACCCCATTCGCCTCCCCCGGGACTCTGACGCCCTGAAGTTATTGCAGCACATCCGGGATGAGGCCCACCGGTTCGCGGTCGAATACCACCGGACGCTCCGTCGGAAGGAGAGCCTCATGAGCCTCTTGGATTCCGTTCCCGGAATCGGACCCGCGCGCCGGAACCTCCTCCTCAAGCGGTTCGGCTCCCTGGAGGAACTCAAGCGGGCGAGCTTGGAAGAGCTTCTTTCCATCCCCGGATTTCCCAAATCGCTGGCCCTTAAACTCTACAAGGCCCTACACCAGGAGGGCTGACCCGAAACGGCCCCAGCCGCTACAATGGGGGAGAAAGGAGGGGCGTATGGAGTGGTGGGAGGACGAGTGGGGCTTTCGTCGGCCTTTCGGCTTTTTCATGCGATTGGGACGGACCCTTCGGGACTTGGAGGAACTCTTCTCCCGTTGGGATGAGTTCGGGTACGGTTTCGGCCCCTTCGGCCCGGGGCGGACCGACATCTACGTCAAAGACAGAACATTGGTGATCGAGACCGAGCTCCCCGGGGTGCGGAAGGAGGACATCCGCGTCCAGGTGGAGGACGACAAGCTCGTGGTTACGGGTGAGGTGCACCGCACCGAGGAGGTGCGGGAGGAGAACTATATCCGCATGGGCCGCCGCTACGGGGCCTTCCGCCGGGTCTTCCCCTTGCCGGAGGAGGTGGAGGACCCCGCCAAGATAAAAGCGCGGTTCGAAAACGGGGTCCTCAGGATCGAGGTCCCCCTGCGCAGGCCGCCCGAGCGCGGTGGGATCACCGACGTCCCGGTGGAATAAGGGGGCCGGCGTGTCGCTGTGGGACATCTTCTGGGTCTTTCTCCTCATCGCCGCGTTGCAGCCGTACCTGCAACGGCGCTACCTGGAGTCCCAGCGCCAGGGCCTGATCGCCAAGATCGAGAAAAAGCGCGGATCGAGGGTGATCCTGCTCGTGCACCGCCAGGAGACCATGGGGCTTTTGGGCTTTCCCGTTATGCGCTACATCGACATCGAGGATTCCGAGGAGGTCATCCGGGCGATCCACCTAACGGACAAGGATATGCCCCTGGATCTCGTCCTCCACACCCCGGGAGGGCTCTCGCTGGCTGCCCTGCAGATCGCCTGGGCCCTGAAGCGCCACCCGGGCAAGGTCACGGTGTTCGTGCCGCACTACGCCATGTCCGGGGGCACCTTGATCGCCCTCGCGGCGGACGAGATCGTGATGTGTGAGCACGCGGTGCTTGGTCCGGTGGATCCACAGCTGGGCCAGTACCCCGCCCCCTCCATCCTGCGGTTGGTGAAGCGAAAGCCGGTGGAGCGGATCGACGACGAGACCCTGATCCTGGCGGACATCGCCGAGAAGGCGGTGAAGCAGATGCGGGAGGCGGTGAAGGAGCTGCTGCGGGACAAGTTCCCGGCCGAAAAGGCCGAGGAGATCGCCCGAGCCCTCACCGAGGGCCGCTGGACCCACGACCACCCTATCACCTACGAAGACGCGAAAAACATGGGCCTTCCGGTATCGAACGAGATGCCAGGGGAAGTCCTTCAGCTCATGTCGCTATACAAACAACCGGTGCGGACCACCCCTACGGTGGAGTACCTCCCGGTGCCCCACCGAGCCCCGGGGCGGGCGGAACATCCTTAATCTCCGGGCAAAAGGTTGCGGAACTCCTCGGGCAGCACTTTAAGGATTTGAGGAAAGTTCTCCGCCAAGAACTTCCCCAGCTGGGAGGTATTTATCGCGGCCGCCGACTCGGGGAAGTAGCGGAGGACGGCGGTGAGGGCTGCCCCGGCCACTGTTCCTCCTACCAAAAGCCCAAACACGCCGCCGCCCAAGCGATCCATCCATCCCAAGGTGGCCCAATGGAGGAGCTTGTGAAGTGCCCGTCCCAAGACCACTGCGGCAACGAATGTCACAAGGAAAATGGCGATGAAGGCCACCACTCCGGCGATCTTTTCCTCCAGGGGGATGAGGTCGGCTAGCTCCCTGGAATACGCTCCGGCCAAGGCCACCCCCGCCACCAGCCCTCCCAATCCGAACGCCGTACGGACGAGGCCATAACGGATCCCCCAAACAAGGGTAACAAGCAACCAAAGCCCTATCCCAACATCAATCCACATCCCAACCCCCTCGCCATTAGCTTACGGGCGATGGTTTTGCTCCGCAAGAAGAATCGGTGAAAACGCTTACCAAAACCTAAGGGGGTGGATCTGGCCGCGATCTTGGGGTACTTTTGCGCCCAGGCGCTCGAAGGCCTCCAGGGCTTTCCTCAAGTGTGCCCTCCCGGTAGATTCGCTCCAGATCCTGGGCCTCCGGACACCTCCGCCAACGCATCCCTCACCGCATGCACCACACAAAGCTGCCACTTGGCCTGGGGAAACACTTCCCGAGACATCACCGCTCGCGAAGCTTGGATACGGATGGGAAAAGGAACCGGTGCTCTCCCAGAGTCGAGTACGCTGAAAGTCCTCAGGCCCAGGCCCCGAGCATCACGAAGACGCTTCCGTGCGGCCCGGAAGACGGCCCCGCGCTCATCCGTACAGGTAGAGCAACGCTCCCCCGCCCGCCAAGGCGGCGCCGGTGGCAAACAGTCTGAGAAGCGGGGAGATGGGGATATCCCCGTACCGCAGCGGACGGTTGGTCACCCATCGAAACCACGCCCGGGCCGCGCCGCCCCATAACGGGGGCGGTGAGGAGAGCTGGGTGGGCGTCGTGGTTACCAGGAAGGCGAACGCCCAGGAGGCGAGCAAAAGCATCCCCATCAGCCCCCAGATGAGGCCTAGGACCTGGGGTTCGCGCCCCCCGGCGAGGCAATACCCCGCCGCAGAGAGGCCCATGAGGACTCCGGGGATGAGCCCTAGGCCCACCAGATAGCCCACCAGCCGATGTACAAACCCCCTCACGGGGACCAATGTAACCCCGGGAAAAGGGCGGGGTCAACCGATCCGGGAGCCGGTCTCGCCCCGGATGGCTGCCAGGAACGCCCCCGGGCGGTCGGCCCGGAAGACCACGATGGGGAGTCGGTGTTCCGCGGCGATCTGGACCGCCGCGGGATCCAGCACCTTGAGCCCCCGGGCCAGGTAGTCCGCGTGGGTGAGCCGGGGTATCAGCTCCGCCTTCGGATCTTCTGCGGGATCGGCCGTGTATACCCCGTCCACCTTGGAGCCCTTGAGCACGAGCTCCGCCCCCAAGGCCAACGCCCGCAGCACCGCCGCCGTGTCGGTGGTGACATAGGGGAGGCCCGTTCCCCCGGCCAAAAGCACCACCGCGCCCCGGGAAAGCGCCTCCCTGGCCTCCCATTGGTCCGCGGGTTGGGCGACGCCCGGGACGGGAAGGGCGGAGAACAACGATGTCTCCACTCCCTGGTCCCGGAGGGCGTCCCGCAGGGCCAGGGCGTTGATCAAGGTGGCCAGCATCCCCATCACGTGCCCGGTGGCGGGATGTGGGGTCCGCGCCCCCCGGAGGATGTTCCCCCCGCCCATCACCACCGCGATCTCCGCTTCCCGCGCAGCCGCGGCGATCTCCCGCGCGTAAAAAGAAAAGGCCTCCCAATCGATGGGAGGCCTCCGCCCCGCCAAAAGCTCCCCCGAAAGCTTAAGGAGTATCCTCACTTCACCTCACTTTTCCCCCACCTCGAAGCGGGCGAAACGTCTGATCACGATATCCTCGGAGATTTTATGCCGAAGTTCCCCCAGCACGTCCTCCACCGTAACCGAGGGGTCCTTGACGTAGGGTTGCTTGAGGAGACAGTTTTCCTCGAAGAACTTCTTCAGGCGCCCCTCCACGATCCGCTCCACGATATGCGGGGGCTTCCCTTCCTTCTCGGCTTGGACCCGCAAGATTTCCTTCTCCTCCGCGATTACCTCTTCGGGCACATCCTCGGGGGAGATCCACCGGGGCTTGGCGGCGGCGATGTGCATGGCCAGGTTCTTAAGGAACTCCCTGAATTCCTCCGAGTTGGCGGCGAAATCGGTGACGGTGTCCACCTCCACCAACACCCCGACCTTGCCGGAGTGGTGGATGTAGGCCTCCACCCGGCCTTCCTTGGCCTCCCGGCCCCCACCGCCGAGGAACTCCTTCCCCTTTTCCCGCAGGATCTTCTTTGCCTTCTCGATATCCCCCCCGGCCTCGATCAGGGCCTGCTTGCATTCCATGATCCCGATACCTGTTTCCTCGCGGAGCTTCTTTATGAGCTCGAGGGTGACCTCCATCGTCACTCCTTCCCTTCCTCTTCCAGGAGCTCCTTCAACATCTCCCCGTAATGCTCCTCCAGCTCTTCGTCCTTTATGGGAACTTCCCCTATGGCGGGCATGGCCTCCTCCATGGAGGGCATCTCCTCCTCCGGCGGCGTGGGCTCGGTGAGCTGTAGGCCTTCGCGCCCCTCGATGATGGCGTCGGCGATCTTTCTGGTGATGAGGCGGGTGGCCTTGATGGCGTCGTCGTTGCCGGGGATGGGGTAGTCGATCAGGTCGGGGTCACAGTTGGTGTCACAGATGGCCACCACGGGGATCCCGAGGATGTTCGCCTCCCGCACCGCGTGGACCTCCACCGTGGGGTCTACTACATACACCACCCCGGGCAAGCGCGTCATCTCCCGCAGGCCGTCGAGGTTGCGCCGCAGCTTCTCCAGCTCCCGCTGGAGCTTCACCCTCTCCTTCAAGGGGAGTCGCTCGAACTTGCCTTCCTCGAAGTTCCGTTCGAGCTCGACCATGTAGAGGACCCGGCGACGGATGGTTTCGAAGTTGGTGAGGGTGCCCCCGAGCCAGCGCCGGTTCACCCAGTGGGCACCGCAGCGCTTGGCCTCCTCCTCGATGGTGGCCTGCACCTGCTTCTTGGTGCCCACGAACAGAATTTCGTCTCCGGCCGCGGCCCGCTCCCGCACGAAGAAGTACGCCTTCTCCAGATGCTCGATGGTCTTGGCCAAATCGATGATATGGATCCCTTTTCGCTCCGTATAAATGAAGGGCTTCATCTTGGGATTCCACTTCCGGGTCCGGTGGCCGAAGTGGACGCCGGCCTCGAGAAGCTCCTTCATCGTTACGATAGCCACATTTCCTCCCCCTTTCTTTCCCAGGATTAAAGCGACGCCAAGTATAGCCCGGCCTTTTTGTTTCCGCAATAAACCGGGCTCACGGGCCCTCCCCTTTCGGGCCCCTCACCCCTCCACTAGAAGCCAGGAAAAGATCGCGAGGAGGACGGCCTGATAGACGAGATCGGCGCGTCCGAGCCTCCCGCGGGTCAAGTGGGCGACGTAACCCCGCACAGGATCCGCGGGCTCACCCGCGAACCGAAAGGGGAACCCGGCGCTTATCCCCCAACCCTCCCGTCCCTTTCCCCTCACGCACGTTACGGTGGCGAGGAATTCCTCGGATGCTCCCGGGGGGCGAACGAGGCCAGACTCAATCCCGACTCCCAAATCCGCCCCCTGCCCCTCGGCCCAGCAAGCCCGCATCCTCGCCCCCGCAAAGACCTCCTTTCCCCTAGGCATGTCCGGAAGGGGATGGGGATAACGGGCGCTTCGGACCTCGTGTGTTCCGGGCAAGGCCTCCTCCACCGCCCGCCGCGTGCCCTCAAGCTTCGCGGGGTTGTCCGAGGCCACAAGGACCCTCATTCCCTGATGCGGGCCAAGATGAGCTCGCCCTTGGGAGGGGGCTCGGGCCCGATCTCGAAGGCCGAGACCACGAGGGCCGAGGCTTCGCCGGTCCGCTCCTTCCGTCCCACGTGCAGCCGCGCCAGGGGCTCGCCTTCGATGACCTCATCCCCCACCTTGGCCAAGAGCTCCACCCCCGCGGCGGGGTCCACCGTCTGACCTTTGGTCTCGCGCCCGGCACCCAAAAGCCCCGCGGCCTGGCCGACCTTCCGCGCCGAAAGCTTCAGGACATACCCCGAACGGGGTGCCGGCACCTCCACCACCTCTTTAGCCCGGGGAAGCCGTTCTGGATCTTCTACGCAGGCCACATCCCCGCCTTGAGCTGCTACGAGCTCCACGAACTTTTCCCAGGCTGCCCCAGAATCGAGGAGTCGAGCGAGCTTTTCCTTGGCGGTTACTTCGTTTTTCTCCTCCCCGGCCAAAAGGAGGAGCTCCGCCCCCAGGGCCAAGGTCACCTCCCGCAGATCCTCCGGACCATCCCCCCGCAGGACCTCGATGGCCTGCTTGACCTCCAGCGCGTTCCCCGCCATCCTCCCCAGGGGTTGGTCCATGGCGGTGACCAACGCGGAGAAGCGCTTTCCCAGGCGGTTTCCCACCCGCACCAGGGCCTCGGCGAGGGCCCGGGCCTCAGGAAAGGTCCGCATGAACGCCCCATCGCCACATTTCACGTCCAAGACGATGATATCCGCTCCCCCCGCGATCTTCTTGGAGAGGATGGATCCCACGATCAGGGGGAGGGAGGGGACGGTCGCGGTGACGTCCCGCAGCTCATAAAGGAGCTTGTCGGCGGGGACGATATCGTGGGTGTGTTCGGCGATCACGACGCCGATCTTTCGGGCCTGGGCCAGGATCTCCTCGCGGCTCAACTCCGTCCGAACTCCGGGGATCGCCTCGAACTTGTCGATGGTGCCTCCGGTGTGTCCCAGGGCTCGGCCCGAGAGTTTGGCCATGACGTAGCCCGCCGCCCCCATGAGGGGCGCCAGGACCAGGGTCACAGTGTCACCTACCCCGCCGGAAGAGTGCTTGTCCACTTTGATTCGGGGGATTGAGGAGAGATCTACCGTTTCGCCGCTCTCGGCCATGGCGGCGGTGAGGGCCACCATCTCTTCCTCCGTCATCCCCCGGAAGTAAACCGCCATGAGGAACGCGGCCATTTGGTAGTCCGGGATTTCCCGGGCCACGTATTTTTTCACGATCCAGCGGATTTCCTCCTCGGTTAGCTGGATCCCATCGCGTTTCTTCTCGATCAAATCCACCATGCGCATCGTATCGCCCTTTCCGGGAGGAATTCTATAGCCTTTTCCCTTGAACGAAAAAAATTAGATCCCGTGGGCCATTTGTCCCCTTGCCGGGGCCTCCGGGGGCGGGGTATGATGGTGGAGCGATGCCGGATGAGCGGGGCGAGGAATTAAGACCTATTCCCAAAAATCGTGAGGCAGAGCAGGTGGTTCTGGGCTGCTGCATGCTGGAGCCGGCCCAGACCCTTCCCACGGTGATTTCGATGTTGAAGCCTTCCCATTTCTACTTTCCCGCCCACCAGGAGATATACAAGGCGATCCTGGAGCTTTACGAGCACGGAAAACTGCCCGATTTCATCGCCGTGGCCAACCACCTGGAGGAGCATGGGAAGCTGGAAAAGGTAGGGGGGAGGGCCTACCTTGCGGAGCTCATCTCCCGGGTCCCCACTGTGGCCGCGTTGGAGTACTACGCGGAGATCGTGCGCACCAAGGCCCTGCGGCGGGCCCTCATCGAGGGCGGGGGCCGGATCATGGAGCTGGGGTACCGGGAGGATCTCCCCGTGGACCAAGCCCTGGACCGTGCCGAGGGCGTCATCTTCGAGATCGCCCAGCGGGAGACCGCCAAGGACTACATCCTCCTCAGGGACTTCCTCTACGAGCACATGGAGCATTTGGAGGAACTCCACCGGAACCCGAAGCGCCATCCGGTCAAGGCCATCTCCACCGGGTTCACGGAGTTCGACGCCCGCACCGGGGGGTTCCGCCCGGCCGAGTTCATCGTGATCGCCGGACGTCCGGGCATGGGAAAGACCTCTTTTGTGTTAACCCTTTTGCGCCACATCGCCGTGGAACAGAAAAAGAGGGTGGCCATCTTTTCGCTGGAGATGACCCGGGAGCAGCTCTTGGAACGGCTCCTCTGTGCCGAGGCCAAGGTGGACCTGCATCGGTTGCGTTCGGGGTACCTTCCCCCGCCGAAGTGGGCGGCGCTGGCGGAGGCCGCGAGCCACTTGCACGAGGCCATGATCTTCATCGACGACAGCCCTTCCACTACGGTCCTTGAGATCAAGGCCAAGGCCCGTCGCATCGCCATGGAGCACGGCTTGGATCTCGTGATCATCGACTACCTGCAGCTCGTGGACGCCGGCATCCGGGCCGATGTGCGGGAGCAGGAGATCGCCTACATCTCTCGGTCCCTGAAGGCCCTGGCCCGGGAGCTTGAGATCCCCGTCATCGCATGTTCTCAGCTCAATCGGGCCGTTGAACGGCGCGAAAGCAAAAGGCCCCAGCTTTCGGACCTGCGGGAGTCCGGTGCCATCGAACAGGACGCCGATCTAGTGGTATTCATCCACCGTCCCGACTACTACGAGGGGCAACGGGGAAGCGAAATCTCCGAAAGCGAGATCATCATCGCCAAGCAACGCAACGGCCCCTTGGGCACATTCCGCTTGCATTTCCATAAATCTTACGTCACATTTTATGAGCCGGCGAAGGAAGAGGTGCCGTTCTAAAGAAAAGGATCGGACAAAGGAGGGTGAATGGTCCCACAGGAATTGCGTTATACCAAAACCCATGAGTGGGTAAAGGTGGAGGATGGCACGGCGAGGATAGGGATCACGGATTACGCGCAGAAAAAACTCGGGGATGTGGTTTACGTGGAACTACCAGAGAAGGGAAGAAAGCTGAAGAAAGGCGAGGTGGCGGTCACCGTGGAATCGGTGAAGGCCGCCGAATCGGTCTATGCCCCGGTTTCGGGTGAGGTGGTGGAGGTGAACGAGGAGCTCATCTCCACACCTGGAACGATAAACCGAGACCCCTATGGAAATGGGTGGCTGTTCGCCCTGAAAATGGAAAATGAAGCGGAGCTTTCCGAACTTCTCGACGCCGAGGGATACAAAAACCTGATCGGCGAGTGATGGAATACGTCCCCCACACGCGGGCGGATATCGAAAGGATGCTTCGGGCGATCGGAGTCGAGGATGTGGAGGAGCTTTTCGACGACATCCCTGAGGAGATACGAAAAAATTACGTTCCGCTAGGCCTTCCTCCTCTTTCGGAGCTCGAGGTCCGCCAGGAGCTGGAGGCCCTTGCCGCCAGGAACAGGAAGCTGGTTCCCTTCGTGGGTTTTGGTCTCTACGATCACTATATACCCGCGGTGGTGAACGAACTTGCCCGCCGCTCGGAGTTCTATACCGCCTACACCCCCTATCAGGCCGAGGTCTCCCAGGGAACCCTTACGTGGATGTTCGAATACCAGACGATGATTTGCGAGCTCACGGGAATGGAGGTGGCCAACGCTTCCATGTACGACGGGGCGACGGCCCTGGCGGAAGCGGTCCTTATGGCCCGCAGGATCGTGGGCGGGGACAGGGTACTGGTCCCGCGGTCCCTGAACCCCTTCCACCGGGAGGTGGTGGAGACCTATTGCCGGGGCGCTGGAATCGGGGTGGTGGATGTGCCCTACGACGAGACCGGACGTCTGACCCTGGGAGACGTTCCGGAAGGTACCGTTGCCCTGATCGTGCAGCAGCCCAATGGTCTTGGGATTATCGAGGACCTCTCGGGTTTGAAGGAGAGGTTAGGGGATGTATTCCTCATCGTCTCCGTTTACCCCGTTGCCCTGGGAGTACTGGAGCCCCCGGGGAGCTTCGGAGCCGATATCGTGGTGGGTGAGGGACAACCCTTGGGCAACCCCCTCTCCTTCGGGGGGCCGCTCCTTGGGATCTTCGCCACCCGGAGGAAGTACCTCCGGATGATGCCAGGGCGGGTCTCGGGCCGTACCGTGGATGCGGAAGGGAAAGAGGGCTATGTCATGACCCTTCAAACTCGGGAACAGCACATACGAAGGGAACGGGCCACTTCGAATATCTGCACCAACTCTGCCCTCTGCGCTTTGAGGGCCACGATATATCTTGCGGCCTTGGGGGCCGAGGGATTGCGAGAGGTGGCGCTCCTTTCCTTGGAGAAGGCCCATGATCTTGCGGAGGCGATCGCCGGGATACCCGGTTATGAGCTCGCTTTCTCGGGTCCCTTCTTCAACGAGTTCGTGGTCAAATGTCCCGATCCCGCAGGGGTGGTGAAGCGGCTCTATCGGGAGGGGATTGCGGTGGGGCCGCCCGAGTACGTGGCGCGGATGGGGGTCGAGGGTGCGTTCTCGGTGGCCGTCACCGAAAAGCGCACGGAAGGGGAGCTTCAACGCTTGGTGGAGGTTCTAAGGGGGTAACTCCCGCACCAATTGCGATCATCGAAAAATATGGTGGCCTTTCATCTTGGCCGCCGATTTAGGTGAGAAGGATGGGGACGATCTATCGGAAAGGGAAGGAAGGGCGGAGGGCCACATCTTGGCCGCGATGGGGGAAGGACCCCGAGGAGATCCTGGGTTTACTTCCCGAAGGGCTACGTCGCCGTGAGCCCCCTTGGCTTCCCCAAGTCTCTCAGGGCGAGCTTGTTCGGCACTATACGGAGCTTTCACGGATGAACTATGGAGTTGACACCGGTTTTTACCCATTGGGTTCATGTACCATGAAGTACAACCCCAAGCTTCATGAGGAGCTCGCATGCCTCCCCGGGTTCGCCGAACTCCATCCCCTCCTTCCCGAGGAAGCGACCCAGGGGATGCTTGAAGTCCTTTGGCGATTGGGGGAGTTGCTTAAGGGGATCGCGGGAATGCCCGGAATAACCCTCCAGCCCGCCGCCGGGGCCCATGGTGAGCTAACCGGGATGCTTCTCATCCGCCGCTACTTCGAGGACAAAGGGGAGCTCGAGCGGCGGACCAAGATCCTGCTTCCCGATTCCGCCCACGGCACCAACCCCGCTTCGGCGGCCATGATGGGGTTCCAGGTCGTGTCCGTGCCCTCGAATGAGCAGGGGACCGTGGATCTGGCGGCCCTGGAAGAGAGGCTGGGGGAGGACGTAGCAGGGATTATGCTTACTGTCCCCAATACGTTGGGCATCTTCGAGCGAGATATCCTCCGAATCACCGCGATGGTGCACGAGGTAGGAGGCCTTTGTTACTTCGACGGGGCGAACCTGAACGCCTTCTTGGGGCGGGCGCGTCCGGGCGATATGGGCGCCGACATATTTCACTTCAACCTTCACAAGACCTTCTCCACTCCCCACGGAAGCGGCGGCCCCGGGGCAGGGCCCCTGGCGGTTTCCGAGCCCCTCCTTCCCTATCTGCCGGTGCCCCAGATCGTGAAGGAAGGCGATCGTTTTATGCTCTCCTACGAGGTCCCCAAGACCATCGGAAGGGTACACCCCTTCTTCGGAAACGTGCTGGTGATGGTAAAAGCCTTGGCTTACATCCTTACGTTGGGGGATGAGGGTCTGCGGGAGGCGTCCGCGGGGGCGGTTTTGGCCGCCAATTACCTCCGGGTGCGGCTGCGGGATATCTACGCCGTTCCCTATGATGGCCTCTGCAAGCACGAGTTCGTAGCGTCCACGAAGAACCTAGGTGTAAAGGCCCGGGATGTGGCTAAGCGTTTGATCGATTACGGATTCCATCCCCCCACCGTCTATTTCCCCCTGATCGTCGAAGAAGCCTTGATGATCGAGCCCACCGAGACCGAGACCCTGGAGACGTTGGACGCCTTTATCGACGCCATGCATCGGATCGCGGAGGAGGCTCAAAAACAGCCGGAGCTCTTGGCGGAGGCACCGCACAACGCGCCGGTGCGTCGTTTGGACGAGGTGAAGGCCGCCCGGGAACCGGTTCTGCGGGAGGAGAGGCCTTAGGGACAACGCTTGGAAAGAAAAAGCGCCGGGCTAACCGGCGCCCTTTTTCATGCCTTCTGAAGAGGGGAGTTCACCCTTTTTTCTTCTCCTCTACGGCCACGATCTCCATCCCGTTGTAATAGCCGCAGTGGGGACAGACCCGGTGAGGCAGTTTCAGCTCATGGCAGTGGGGGCACTCCACCGCCGGGGGCATGTGGGCGTGCCAGTGGGTCCGCCGAAGTCTCACTTCGCGGTGGGACCGGCGACATTTTGGAACCGCTGCCATATTTATCCCTCCTTAACGCCCCAAGATCAGGGTAACGGGCCCGTCGTTCACGAGCCCCACTTCCATTTTAGCCCCGAACACACCGGTTTTCACGGGCACTCCTTGCTGAGAGAGGAGCTCCACGAACCGTTGAAACAGGCGTTTTGCCTCGGGTCCGGGGGCGGCGGAACTGAAGCTTGGACGTCTGCCTTTTCGGCAATCGCCGTAGAGGGTGAACTGGGAAACGCACAGGATCTCCCCTCCCACGTCCCTAAGGGAAAGGTTGAATTTCCCTTCGCTATCCGGGAAGACACGGAGCTCGGGGATCTTTCTGGCCCAAAAGAAAAGGGCCTCTTCCGTGTCGCTTCGGCCGATTCCCACCAAAAGAAGCAGCCCCTTTCCGATGCGGGCGACCTCCACCCCATCCACCGCGACATAGGCCTCTTTCACACGCTGGAGCACGATCCGCATCTCAAGGCTTTTGGGCTTTGAGGCTATTGGCATATGAGAGGACGCGGCGCAGGTCATCCAGGGGGAGTTCCCGCAGGACGTCCTCGATTTCGTTAAGGATCTTGGAACGTTCCCGTTCCTGGCGGGACTTTTCTCGGAAGGCCCGCATGGCGAGGCGGTGGGCTTTGTAGTTTGCCTCCCGTTCGATGTAGTTGACGCGCCAGCGGGGAAGGCGCGAAAGCAACTCCAATGCTTTCTGGTTCAGGTACTGGAGGTGGGGTTCTTGGACCTTGTAGAGGCCGTTTATCTGGTTGGCCACGAGTTCGCTGTCGGTAAGGAAGATGGCTTCCTCGGGGAGGTATTCCAAGGCGCGGCGGGCTCCCTCGATGAGGGCCTTATATTCGGCCACGTTATTGGTGGCTTGGCCGATGAGCTGGGAGACTTCCTCGATGGTGTTTCCCTGTTCATCGGTGAGGAGGACACCGATCGCCGCCTCGCCTGGATTCCCCCGGGAGGCTCCGTCCACGTGGATGAAGAGCTTTCGCATCCCCTGTCACGCGTTAACGGTAACGCGTCACGATTTATGGGCCCGGCAGGGATCGAACCTGCGACCTACCGGTTATGAGCCGGCTGCTCTACCCCTGAGCTACGGGCCCACCTTATCTTACCCCTTTCCTTTTCCTCCATGCAACAAAGCTCAGCCTCTGGCCCTGTTAAAAAATCGGGGTTCTCCTTTTGGGCAAACTTTCTTGTGGTGAAGGACCATGAGAGGAGAACCCCGGCTGAGTTTCAGGAAACTGGGGCACCTCCTCAAGGCCAAGGGAATTATGGCGGGGATCAAGCTCCACCAAGGCCCCCTCCCACCGGTTATTGTGGTGGACGAGACCTGGGTGAAGGTGGGGGAAAGGAGGCTTGGATTTATGTGGCCCTGGATCCCCATACCCTGAAGGTGGTTTACCTTGAACCTTTCTTTGTGAGGGACGAGGGCAACACCAACGCCTTCTTGGAGCATCTGGTGGAAGCGTATGAGGAATGGCCGATCGTATTTTTCCCCTTCCTAGCACTCCCTGGACAGGTGGGCTTACGTCCGGTGGCACATCTTCGCCGGAACAGCCGGTCATCTCAGCCCGAGCTCGTCCAGGCGTTGAGGAGGGTGGTGCGGGAGATCCCCAGGATCTGGGCCATTCGGCGGTGGGAGACCCCTTTCTCCTTCAGGTCCCTGAGGATCCTCGGGTCGATCTCCTTCCTCGGTCGATGGCAGATCTTTCCCTGCTTTTCCACAAGCTCCCTTCCTGCCTTGGTCCGTTCGAGGAGCAACGTCCTTTCGTACTCGGCAATGGCGGCAAGGAGGTTGAAGAGGAGCTTCCCCTCGGGGGTGGAGGTATCGATGGCATTCTGTACGAAGATCAGGGCTTTGCCGGCCCGCTGGAACTCGTCGGCGATGAGTGCCAGGTCTTTCACCGACCTCCCCACCCGGTCGAGCCTGTAGGCTATAAGGCCGTCGGCCTTCCCCTCCAGGATCTTCCTCTTCACTCGCTCGAAGACCGGCCGAGACTTTATCGCCGACTTAACCTCCTCCTCGATGGAGATGAGCTCGTGGCCGTGGGCCTCACAGTACTGCTCGATCGCCCTCCGTTGGACCTCCAGTCCGTACCCTTGGATCTGTGATACCGAAGAGACCCGCACATAACCTATGAGCCGCATGGCCTAGGTAGCTTATTGGACCGGGGGAGGATGGGCAAGACCGTTTGTTTTTGGTTAGAATGATCCGAAAAGGTATGACCAAGGTGAAGAAGGTCAAACTGGGTAGGAAAGGCCAGGTGGTGATCCCCAAGGAGGTCCGGGAGGCCCTGGGGCTCCAGGAGGGGGACATGCTCCTTGTGGGGGTGGAAGAAGGGGGAA
Source organism: Candidatus Bipolaricaulota bacterium (assembly GCA_021163465.1). Taxonomy (GTDB): domain Bacteria; phylum Bipolaricaulota; class Bipolaricaulia; order Bipolaricaulales; family Bipolaricaulaceae; genus UBA3571. The sequence continues at coordinate 379 of JAGGWU010000159.1, read as the reverse complement.
GGGTTGTCCTCGCTCCGCCCGAGGAGTACGCGCGAAGAACGAAGGGTGCCCTGCACGGCATCTGGGGAGGGAAGAAGGAGATCTCCATCCACATCCAAAAGGAGCGGGACGCGTGGGAAGGGCGCTTGAGGGGATCCTGAAAAAGCACCGCGCCGTCGGGCTCGATACCCCGGTCCTCATCTACCACTTCGAGGATGCCCCCCTTATTCCGATCTCACCGAGCGTTTGTTTGCCGCCGCGGGGAAGGGCGAGGTGGAGCTCCTTGTGCCGGCATTGTGTATCACGGAGTTCTTGGTGAAGCCTTGGGAGAAAGGGGAAAGGGAGGCCGAGAAGGCCCTTTCCCTCCTTTTGGGGCTCCCGAACGCGAGGTTCATCGCCG
>JAGGWU010000162.1 GCA_021163465.1 Candidatus Bipolaricaulota bacterium | reverse complement strand
GAAGGATGGGGGCTGGTCCTCCAGGGCGGGGGAAGCCTTGCTTCCAACCCAAGCTTCCACGATTTCGTGCTCAAGGGGGATGTGTCCGGGGATAACCTTTCTTTACGCGGCGGTTTCCGGTTTGTCCCATACCCTTTCCGGCCCAAGCGCGCCACGGTGGAGCTCGGCTGGGAGATCTCCGAGGAATATCGGCTGGAGGTAGCCGGGGAGTATGATTTCCCTTCCGACAAGCTCATCCAGGGCAGGGTCTCGCTCGTGCGAAGCCTCCAGGGGTGCCTGCGGGTGGGTGTGGTGGTGAGCCCCACCGAGGTGCGGTTTGCCCTGGAGGTCCCGGCCTTTCCCGGGGCGAAGGTCCGCTTTTCCCCCCAAGACGAGGCGTTGAGATGGGGAGATTAGTATAATGGAGTGAGGGATATGCGGAGGGAAAAACTTCCCGACTGGCTTACGGCCGCCCGAGGGATCATCGCGGCGGCGATCTTGGGGATGATACCTTTCGGTCCAGAAGCCCTGTCTCAGGTCATCGCCCTTTTGCTTTTGGGGTGGACTACCGACATGTTGGACGGGCGCCTGGCCCGCCGGTACGAAAAGCCTCCCACTTGGCTCGGCGAGCATGACTTCCAGTTCGATATGGTGATGGTGTTGGCTTCCACCGTATACCTTGTTGCGGTAGGGCTCGTCCCATGGTGGGTGGGGGTTCCGTATCTGGCCCTGGGGTTACCGTTGGTCCTTTGGGTCCATCACACCCGGGAATTCATCCGATTCAAGGCGGTGACCATGGGGATCGCTTGCCCTTGGGTATTTGTGCCGTTCGTGGTGGCCTACTTCCACGCCCGCCCCGCCGCCTACGCGGGCCTGATCTGGATGGTGTGTGCATTGATCATCGACTGGAAAAGGTTCATCGGGGTGGTGGGAGATTTCCTGCACGGCTCGGGCCTCGCCCGCCGTTAGAGCTCGAAAAGCCCCGTCGTAGTGCGGCCGAGGTGTTGATACGCTTTCTCCGTAGCGATCCTCCCTTGGGGGGTGCGGCGGAGGAACCCTTTGGCGATGAGGTAGGGCTCGTAGAACTCCGTCACCGTCTCCTTGTCCTCTCCTAGCGCGGCGGCCAACGTTTCGATACCCACCGGACCTCCCTCGAAACGATCGATGATCACCTCGAGGATCTTCCGATCCAACGAATCCAGCCCTTCATGGTCGATTCCCAAAAGTTCGAGGGTCCGTTGGGCTATCCCTTGATCCACGACGCCGTTGCCTTCCACCTGGGCCAGATCCCGGGCGCGGCGCAGGAGCCTGAGCGCGATCCGAGGGGTCCCTCGGGCCCTGGCCGCGAGCTCCAGTGCCCCCTCCGAGGTGACCTCCAGCCGCATCCTCTCCCCGGCGCGGCGGATGATCTCCGCGAGCTCTTCGGGGGTGTAGTAGTCCAGGCGGAACACCACCTCGAACCGATCCCTCAAGGGCGCGGTGAGGAGCCCCTCCCGGGTGGTAGCCCCGATCAGGGTGAACGGCGCCAGATCCAGCCGGATGGAGCGCGCGTGAGGACCCTCGCCGAGGACGATGTCCAACTTCCATTCCTCCATGGCGGGATACAACACCTCTTCCACCTGGCGGCGCAGGCGGTGGATCTCATCGATGAAGAAGACATCGCCCCGCTTGAGGTGCGTCAGGATAGCGGCCAAATCCCCCGGCCGCTCAATGGCCGGGCCGGAGGAGATCTGGATCCTTACCCCGAGTTCATTGGCGATGATATGGGCCAAAGTGGTCTTCCCGAGGCCTGGGGGCGAGAGGAGAAGCACATGGTCCAAGGGCTCGCCGCGTTCCTTAGCGGCCTGGATGTATATACGGAGCCTCTCCTTTATCTTCTCTTGGCCTACGAACTCGTTCAGGGTTTGGGGACGCAGGGCCCGGAAGTTCTTTTCGAGCCCCCTTTCCTCCGGATACAACCATTCCCTAGACATCAGGGCCATTTTATCCATTCCAGGCGGTTGCGGGGGAACGGGGCCGCCGGTGAACCCGCTCCGCAGATATCTGGGGCGGCCAGGGCTTCGTGAGCCAAGGGGGGATCGAGCACATCACGACCGGGATGCGGGAGGAAGCAGCGGTGCCGGCTGAGGGGCGGACTTCTTGCCTTACTCCGTGAGCGCGGAGATGATCGCCCTGAGAAACGCGGGGAGGTCGTCGGGGACCCGGGAAGTGACGATATTTCCGTCCACCACCACCGGCTCGTCCACCCAGGTGGCCCCGGCGTTCTCCAGGTCATCCCGGATGGCGGAAACGCTGGTCACGCGCTTTCCCTTAACCACTCGGGCCGAACATAACATCCAGCCGCCGTGACAGATGGCCGCCACCACCTTCCCCGCTTCGGCCATCCGGCGCACGAACTCCACGAGCTCCCTTTTGCGGCGGAGGTAATCCGGGGCATAGCCCCCGGGAATCACCACGGCATCGAATTCGCCGGGATCCGCTTCTTCGGCGGATAGGGTTGCTCTGGCGGGGTAACCGAGCTTGCTCTTGTAGACCCGTCGTTCCGGCCCCACCGCCACCACTTGGGCCCCCTCCTCCAGGAGCCGAAGGTATGGATACCAGAACTCCAACTCCTGATAGAGGTCCGCCACCAAGACCGCCACGCGCTTTCCCTCGAGCCTCCCCATCCTCCCCCCCTTCACGTTCGCTTGATCCACACCGAACGCTCGTTCAAGCGGGCCACTCCCTGGGAAGCCCGCTTCAGGCGGTCCATGATCGCCACCCCCAAGCCTTCCTCGGGCACGGGCTCGGCCACAATCGCTGCAACCCCTATGGAATCCAAACTCCTCAGGGCCGCGAAGAAGCGTGCCGCCGCCTCCCTGAGATCCCCCCGCCCCGACAGTACCTCGCTATGGCGGAACCCGCGTTTGGCCGTGGTGAACCCCAAATATCCACATCGCTCCCGCGGGAGCTCTTCCCAACCATCTCCCGGAAGCCCTCCCTCCAGGAGGAAAAGCGGGGTTTGGGGCATGTAATGGCGCCGCATGGTGCCGGGTGAAGGGGCAGGACCGCGTTTCACCTGTAGCGGGTCGGCCCGCAACTCCCCCACCACTTCCTGCAAAAGCTCAAGCGGCGTGCCTCCGGGGCGCAGCACCCGGGGAGGCTCCTCCACGAGGGAGATAACCGTGGACTCGATCCCCACCGGGGTAGGACCCGCGGCGATCACCGCCTCGATCCGTCCCGCAAGCTCCTCCAAAACGTGCTCATGGTGGGTGGGGCTGGTTTTTCCGAACCGGTTGGCCGAGGGGGCGGCGATGGGGTGCCCCGCCGCGCGGATTAGCCCCAATGCCACCTCGTGATCCGGCATCCGGATCGCCACCGTAGGAAGCCCCGCGGTAACGATATCGGGCACCACGTCCCTTTTGGGAAGGACGATGGTCAGGGGGCCGGGCCAGAAGCGCTCCATGAGCCTCCGGGCCAACGGGGGGACCTCGGACCAAAGGGCCTCCGCCTCCTCAGGGGACGCCACGTGCACGATCACCGGGTCGAACCTGGGACGCCCCTTGGCCTCGAAGATCCGGGCCACCGCCTCGGCGGAGAGGGCATCGGCCCCCAGGCCGTATACCGTCTCGGTGGGGAAGGCCACCAGTCCCCCGGCCCGGATGATCTCGCCGGCCACCTGAAGCTCTTCCGGAATGGGCTCTAAGAGCTTGGTCTCCACGCTCCAATCCTAGCATGGATACGTACCCGCTGCAGGGAAGCGACCGATCGAGGCTATAATCGGGCGATGTACGCCGACATCTTCTTACGAGGGGCAATTTTTCCCACGGTACCCGGTGCAGATGCCCTGGCGATAAGGTGCGGCAGGATCCAGGCTGTGGGGAAGGCTTTGGAGTTGCAGGGCCTGATCGGGCCTGACACCGAGGTCTTGGATCTGGAAGGTAAGGCCGTTCTTCCGGGCTTTATCGATGCCCATACCCACTTCGTGAGGGTGGGACTGGAACGCACCTTTTACGTGGATCTTTCCGGAACAAAGAGCCTTGAGGAGGCCATGGACCGTCTCCGGGAGGCGGCTCGGGACCGCGCGGGGGAATGGGTGATGGCCCGGGGATGGGATGAGTCCAAGTGGCCACAGAAAAGGCCCCTCAAACGTGCGGATCTCGACCGGGTCGTACCCCGCCAGCCGTGTTGTGCCGTGCGGGTGGACGGACATTTGGTCGTCTGCAACACCCTTGCCTTGGACCGCTGCCCCTACCCCGAGGGGAGGCTGGTGGACCGCGATGCGGGACACCTGCGGGAGGATGCGGCCTGGGCATTCCTCGACGCCGTTCCGCTCGACCGCACGGCCTTAGTGGAGGCCATCGCGGCCGCTTCCCGCCGCGCCGCCGAGCTCGGGGTCACCGCCGTGGCCGAGATGTCAGGGAAACCCGAGTACATCCGGGCCTATCAACAGGCCCTGAAAGAGGGAAAGCTCCGGACCAGGGTTTTCCTTTACCTTCCCCTCGAGCTCGCCGACCATGCGGTGGAGCTCGGTTTGGAGCACGGATTTGGGGGGGAGCTTTTGCGCATCGTCGGGGTAAAGGCCTTCGCCGACGGATCCATTGGGGCCCGCACCGCCGCCCTTTCTTCCCCCTACCGAGATGCCAACGACACGGGCACCCTTCTCCTTGAGGCCGAAGATCTGGCCGGAATATGGCGCAGGTTATCCCATATGGGGCTTCAGCTTGCGGTCCACGCTATTGGGGACCGGGCCATCGGGGAGGTCCTTCGCGCCGCCCGATTGGCCGGGATCTCGGAGCACGGACGACACCGCATTGAGCATTTGGAGCTTCCCACAGAGAAACAACTCGAGGAAATGGCGAGTTTGGGCCTTGTGGCCAGCATGCAACCGAACTTCGTGGTGAACTGGTCCGGCCCGGGTGGCCTTTACCACGAACGGCTCGGTCCGGAACGCGATTCCGCGATCGACCCTCACTCCTTGGTGCTCAAGTATGGGATCCCGTTGGCCTTCGGCTCGGACGGGATGCCCATGGACCCCCTTTACGGCTTTCTGGGGGCGGTTGCGCCGCCACATGAGGTCCAACGGATACCCCCGGAGGAGGCGATCCGGGCGTATACCGCCGGGGCGGCCTATGCCCTCTTCGCCGAGCGCGAGCTCGGGGAATTGGCGCCGGGGAAGCGGGCGGATCTGGTGATCCTTTCGGATAATCCCCTAAAGGCCCCGCTGCAAAGGCTCCGGGTGGAAATGACCATCTTGGGAGGTGCTCTTATCTTCCGACGATGAGGATCGGTCTTTTTTCCGACACCTACGTTCCGCAGGTAAACGGGGTTGCTACCACCGTCCACCATTTGGCCGAGGAGTTCGAACGCATGGGCCATGAGGTCTATGTCTTCTGTCCCCGCGTACATCGCCGCCACCGGGATAAGCCCAACGTGATCCGGTTCCCCGGCATCATCTTCCCGTTCGAACGCCAACACCGCATCGCCTTCGGCCTCCCCGCCCGGGCCCGGCGGGTGCTGCCGAGGTTGGAGATCGTTCACTCTCATACGGAATTCTCACTGGGCACCCTGGCCCTCTGGGCCGCCAAGGTCTTTCGCGTCCCCCACATCCACACGTACCACACCCACTACGTGATCTACAGACATTACCTTCCGCCACCGTTCCGACCGTCCCGCAGGCTCACCGAGGCCTTGGTAGCGGCGTACTGCAACCGATGCGATGCGGTAACGGTGGAATCCCGAGCGATGGAGGAGGAGCTTCGGCGTTACGGGGTTCGGGTACCTGTTTATCGCTACCCATCCGGGGTTGATCTCCGCCAATACGCGGGCCCATTGGAGCACGACATGCGCCGTGAGCTCGGGCTTCCGGCGGGGGCGAAGGTGTGCCTATATGTGGGCCGCATCGCGAAGGAAAAGAACCTCTCCTTCCTCCTTTCCGCCTTCGCCGAGGCGGCCAAGAGGAGGGACGATCTTTATCTGGTGGTGGTGGGAGGCGGGCCCTTTTTCAGGGCGTTTACGGAGGAACGCGATAGACTCGGCCTTTCGGAGCGCGTGATCATGGCGGGCTATGTCCGGGGGAAGCGCCTCATCGATTACTATCGCGGCGCCGACCTCTTCGTGTTTGCCTCCAAGACCGAGACCCTGGGATTGGTGGTGATCGAGGCCATGGCGGCCGGGCTACCCGTGGTATGTCTGGGGGAGATGGGTGTAACCGAGGTGATGAAACCAGGGGACACGGGGATCTTCGCCCCCGAGGATCCCGTGGGATTCGCCGAGGCGATGCTAAAGGTGCTGGAGGACCGGGCTTTGCGTGAGAGGCTGCGGGAAGGGGCGCTGCGGCGGGCGCGGGAGCTATCCACCGAGGCCGCGGCCAAAAGGACCCTGGAGGTATACGAGGAGGTGCGCGCTGCCCGAACTTCCCGAGGTAGAGACCATCGTACGAGGACTTAAAGCCCTGGAGGGATGTCGGATCCTCGCCGCCGAGATCAAGGACCCGAAGCTGGGGCCACCGCTGTCGGCGCTGGAACTCCCGAAAAGGATCAAGGGCGTTCAGCGGCGCGGGAAATACATCGTCTTCACCTTGGATCGCGGTTTCCTCGTGTTCCATTTGCGGATGACGGGGAGGCTCATCGTGGCGGAGTTCCCTGCAAGCGAGGCCCGCGTGGTCTTCGACCTGGACAAGGGATACCTTTCCTTCCTGGACCGCCGGCGCTTGGCCACGGTGGATTACACCCCTGAGCTCCGCCTTGCCCTCGGGCCCGAGCCGTTGGGAGATCTCTCCTGGTTACCTGAAGCATTGAAGGGGAGCCGCCGCCCCATCAAGCTTTGGCTCCTGGATCAGAAGAACATCGCGGGGATCGGGAACATCTACGCTGCGGAGATCCTCTTTACCGCCGGGATCGATCCCCGGCGCCCGGCCAACTCCCTGAGCCCCGAGGAGATACAACGCCTGCAGTCCGCCATCGGCGAGGTCCTGGAGAAGGCCATTGCCCACCGGGGGACGACCTTCTCCGACTACCGGGACCCCTCGGGGAATCCCGGGGGATTTCAGGATCTACTGCGGGTCTACCGGCGGGCAGGGGAAGCGTGTCCCCGCTGCGGGGCCGTTATCGACCGGATCGAAATGGGTGGGCGGGGAACCTACTTCTGCCCCCGGTGCCAGCGTTGACCCTGGACCGTGGGTGCCCGCAGGAGCCCGCTTGTAGTGATAAATCCCGGGAGCGGCCGCGTTGTCCCTGTATACTCTTTTCGCCATGAAAACGATCCTTTTGGTGGAAGATGAACGGGAGATCGCCCGGATGGTACAGGCCTACCTCATGCGGGAGGGCTATCGTGTGGAGGTGGCCTTCGACGGCGAGGAAGGCTGGCGCCGCTATCAGGAGCTCTCCCCGGACCTCATCATCCTCGATCTCATGCTCCCCAAGCTCCATGGACTTGAGCTTGCACGCAAGATCCGCCGGGTCTCGGACGTCCCCATCATCATGCTCACCGCGCTCTCCGAGGAAGCGGATCGGGTAGCGGGGTTGGAGCTGGGGGCCGATGACTACGTGACCAAGCCCTTCTCCTTGCGGGAGCTTGCGGCCCGGGTGCGGGCGGTGCTGCGGCGGGCGGAGGGCATCCGCGAGCCGGAACGGCTCTCTTACGGTCCGTTGGAGATCGACCTCGGCTCCAGAGAGGTGCGGCTTGAAGGGAGATCCATCGATCTTACCCCCATTGAGTTCGACCTCTTGGCGTATCTCGCGCGTCACCCCGGCAAGGTCTTCACCCGGAGGGAGCTCCTTTCGGCGGTGCAGGAGCGCTCCTACGCTTCTTTCCCCCGCACCATAGACTCCCACATCAAGAACCTCCGCCACAAGATCGAGCCCGACCCCAAGAATCCCCGCTTCATCGTCACGGTGCATGGGGTGGGCTATAAATTCCAAGCGGAGGGGTGAGGACCATGTCCTTCAGCTGGAAGCTGGTGGGGGCCATGGTGGCGGTTACCTTGGTGGCCGTGGGCGGCACCTACTTCTTCACCACTTCGGGCCTCCACGAACGCTTCGATCTCTATCTGGTTAAGTCCCGGGAGGCCCACGCCAAAGAGGCGGCTGAGCTTTTGGGGGCTTTCTGGGCCAGGAACCGCTCCTGGGAGGGAGTGGAGCGATTTTTCACCTTGAAGTTCGTGATCACCTGGCCCGGAGGGGAGGTTTCCCAATGGGGGCCGCTGAGCCAGTACGCACTGGTGGATCCGGAGGGAAAGGTCATCGCGTGTCAGAAAGGAGTAGGTTCTCCGGGACAACACGTGGCCGCGGAACGGCTCCGCTATAGCATCCCGGTGGAGGTGGAGGGGG
>JAGGWU010000044.1 GCA_021163465.1 Candidatus Bipolaricaulota bacterium | reverse complement strand
GTGCGGGGGATCAGGGGATGGGGGGAGTTCCCGATGGCGATGATGGCCGTGTCGATATCCAGGGTGAAGTTGGAGCCCTCGATGGGGATGGGGCGCCTCCGGCCGGACTCGTCCGGCTCCCCGAGCTCCATCCTGATGCACTCCACCCCACACAAAACCCCGTCCTTGCCGAGGAAGCGCACCGGGTTCACGAGGAAGTGGAACTCTACCCCTTCTTCTTTGGCGTGGTGCACCTCCTCGGCCCGGGCGGGCATCTCCGCCTCGGTCCTCCGGTAAAGCACCATCACCTTCTCCGCCCCCAGGCGCAACGCGGTCCTGGCGGCGTCCATGGCCACATTTCCTCCGCCCACTACGGCCACACGTTTCCCCACCTTGATGGGGGTGTCGTACTCCGGGAAGAGATAGGCCCGCATCAGGTTCACCCGGGTGAGGAACTCGTTGGCCGAATAAACCCCCACCAACGATTCCCCGGGGATCCCGAGGAAGCGGGGGAGGCCCGCGCCGCTTCCCACGAACACGGCGTGGAAGCCGTCCTGGAAGAGCTCATCGATGGTGACGGTCCTCCCCACCACCACGTTCGTTTGGATTTCCACCCCCAGCCTCCGCACGTTCTCCACCTCTTGGGCCACGATCCGCTTGGGCAGCCGGAACTCGGGGATCCCGTATACCAAAACACCTCCGGGCTCATGCAGCGCCTCGAAGATCACCACATCGTGCCCGAAGCGCCGAAGCTCCGCGGCGCAGGTGAGCCCCGCGGGGCCGGAGCCCACCACCGCCACCCGGAACCCGGTGGGCTCCCCCAACGGGGGGATCTCTACCCCGTGTTCGTACTCCCAGTCGGCGGCGAACCGCTCCAGCCTCCCGATCGCCACCGGCTCGAACCTCCTCCCCAATGTACATACCGCCTCGCACTGGGTCTCCTGGGGGCATACCCGGCCGCAGATGGCGGGGAGGTAGTTGTCCTCTTTGATCACCCGGATCGCCCCCCGGAAATCCCCTTCGGCGATCTTCGCGATGAACTTGGGGATCTTCACGTTGACCGGGCACCCCTGGATGCAGGGGGCGCGCTTACACTGAAGGCATCGCCTCGCTTCCCGGACCGCCTCCTCGGGGGTATAACCCAAGGGGACCTCGCGGAAGTTCTTGATCCGCTCCTCTGGGGGCTGCTCCCGCATGGGGGTCTTTTTGGGGACGATCTTCATACCCGCTCCTCCATGGTCCCGAGATAGGCCTTGAGGGCCCTCTCCTCAAGGTCCCGGTACATGGCGAGGCGCGCCAGGAGAAGGTCCCAGTTCACCTGGGCCCCGTCGAACTCGGGGCCGTCCACGCAGGCGAACTTGGTCTCCCCGGCCACCTCCACCCGACAGACCCCGCACATCCCCGTCCCGTCGATCATGATGGGGTTGAGGGAAACCACGATGGGGACCCCGAACTCCCGGGCCACAAGCGAACAGAACTTCATCATGACCGCGGGGCCGATGGCCCATATCCGGTCTACCCCGCCCGCCTGAAGGAGTTCCTTCAGGGGCTCGGTCACGACCCCTTTGCGGCCGAAGCTCCCGTCGTCGGTGGTTACGATGAGCTCGTCGCTCACCCCTTCAAGCTTGTCGAGCCAAAAGAGGAGGTCCTTTCGGCGGGCCCCGGCGATGGTCACGATCCGGTTCCCGACGGACTTTAACGCCCGGGCGATGGGGTAGATGGGCGCGATCCCCACCCCCCCGCCAACGCATACCACCGTCCCGTAGCGTTCGATTTCGGACGGGGTCCCCAAAGGACCCACCACGTCCCGGATCTCGTCCCCTTCCCCGAAGCGCTCCGTCATCTCCCGGGTGGACTTTCCCACCGCCTGGACCACCAAGGTGATGGTGCCCTCCCCTTCGTCCCAGTCGGCGAGGGTCAAGGGGATCCTCTCGCCCTTTTCGTGGAGGCGGATGATCAGGAACTGCCCGGCCCTGGCCTTGGAAGCAATGGAAGGAGCTTCGACGATAAATTCCCAAATACCGGTACAAAGGGCGCTTTTTTTGAGTATCTTGGCCATCTCCCTCCTTTCGGCATGAATTATCTGCGTATGCCCGTTTTTATGCAAGAAAAGCGGGGATAAAATCGCATCGATATGTACCTTTACCTGGAGACCGACGGGAGGGTTTATACTGTGCGCCGGAACGGGATATTGGACCTCCCCCGGGTGGGGGAGGAGATTCCCTTTCCCTACGAGATCCTTTACGAGCTCCCCTGGGGAGAAGAGGGGGTAGCCCTGGGGGTACCGAGGCTCTCCCGGCATCCCCACGAGTGGATCCTCAAGGACGAGGTACCGCGCCGCAGCGATACCTCCCCCCTCCTGCGGGATGTGGTGCACCGCACGCTTCCCCGGGCCGTGGCCGAGGGGATCGTGGAACGGGGGGAAGAGATCCTTTTGGTGAAGGCATCCCGGGGGCTCACCCGTGGCCTTTGGTCCCTGCCCGGGGGATTTCTCTCCTTCGGGGAGTCGCCGGAGGAGGCGGTGGCCCGGGAGATCCAGGAGGAGCTAAGGGTTCCCTGCCGGGCGGGGAAGCTTCTGGGGGTTCGGACCAAGGTGGGGGAACATACCGGCCTCCACTGGATCATCTTCTTCCTCGCGGTGGAATTGGAGGGCGCTCCGGACCCCGACCCGGATGAAATCGCCGAAGCCCGCTTCTTCCCGAAAAAGGAGGCGGCCAGGGTCCTTTCCGATCGGACCATGGCCGCCTTCCTCGAAGAGCTTTTCGGGAACTAGCGCAGATCGATAGAAGCGGTCACGGAGAACTCCTGGGTCCAGGCCACATCGCCGGGGCCCTTGGTGAAGGTGAGCCGCAAGGCCACGTCCCACCCGCCGAGGTTCAACCCCAACTGGAACACGGCGGCGTGACGGTCCTCAGGGGCTGCCATCCCCTCGCCCTTTATCCACTCCAGGGAGTATGAGGCGGAGAAGGCGGCTTTCCCGGTGATCTCGTAATCGTAGTCCCCCGCCAGGGTGGCGCGATACGTGTCCTTCCAAGGCAGGGCCGCGGAAAGACCTCCCCGCAGAAGGAGTTGGGATCTGGGCTCGGGGGCCACCGCCAGGTCGCCCGAGCCGTGGAGAACCAGATCCTGCGATCCGCCCTCGGGATCGAGGATCTCATACCCGACACCGGCCTGGATCGCCCCGCCGCAGTACCTTTCCTTTCCGGTTTCCAGGATGCGGTTCTCTATGGCCAACACCGCGGGGGCATCGAGCTCCACCCCGGCGTCGGTCTCGATGATCCCCTCCACCGCGGCCACGAGGTCCTCCAACTTCTCGTATTCGAGGCGCCGCCCGATCTCCCGGGCCACCGCCATCAGGGCATCTTCGGACAGGGAGGCGGGAATGGCCCCCATGCGCAGGAGGTCTTCCGAGATCAACATCGCCTTGGCCAGGGGGGTCACATCGTTGAACCTCCCGTACCCCAGTCCTGCTGTGACCTGAAACCAGGGCTGCAGGTACGGGTTACCGGTGCGCCAGCGGGAATCGAACCCCCCGAACAGGAAGAGGGGCTCCTCGGGGTTGAGGTAGTGGCGATAGGCGCCGTTTCCTTCCACCACCGCCTCGGCCACCGCCAGGCCCTGAAGCCCGAGGATCCCGCTCGCCTCCAGGGAGAAGCCGCGTTCGGGGGCGCTGTAGATTTGGCTGTATGAGAAGGAGATGTTCCCGGCGTTCACCTCGATCCCGGGGCGCTCCGGATCCTCCAGGTAGTGGTAAGCAAATGAGACCCCGATGTCCAATAGGCTGGTCTCGGGAGCCTGATAGTCGCAGAGGCTCAACGCCGAAACCGGTCCCACCGAAAGTATCAAAAATACACCCAAAAGCACCGCTTTCCTCATGGCCATCATCCTCCTTGCATCCAAAATTCTTCGATTCCACTTTATTATACCGCGCAACGGAACTCTACAAGGGAAGCTATGGACGTAAGCCGGGGTTAAAGATCCGTAACGGACGACACTCCTTGGTCGGGGCGCCCGGATTTGAACCGGGGACCCCCTGCTCCCAAAGCAGGTGCGCTGCCAGGCTGCGCTACGCCCCGTGACCCTGGATTATAAGGGCTTCGACACTTCTCCTCAGAGGGGTTTCGCGTGGGGACATATGTCGCGATAAGCACAGGGGCGGCACGCGTGGATGCTGGGTTTGGGGTCGAAGGCGTTCGCCCGGATCCCCTCCTCGGCCTCGGCGATGGCCCGCAGGGCACGGGAGACCATGGCATCGGTGGGACGGGACCGTCCGATCACCACCTCCGGGGTGAGGAACCGCAACTCCACCCAACGGGGGCGCTCCCCCACCAGCCTCTCGTAGGCCAGTGCGTAGATCGCGAGCTGCAACGACTCCCGGGCCCGGCGTGCCGCGTCCTTGGGCTCCGCCAGGGAGGTCTTGTAATCGATGATCAACGCCCCATCCCTCAGCCGGTCGACCCGGTCCCAGTACCCGATCACCCGCACGTTTCCCTCCCGGAAGGCGAAGAATTGTTCCACCATCGCCGGGCGCTCCCCCCGCGCCTCCTCGAAGGCGAAGAACCGCCGCAGGCATTCTTCCCCGTGCTTCACCATCTCCTCCTCGTGGCGGGCGGTGAGGAATCCCTCCGCTTGCCAGGAGTTCCGGAACACGTGTAGCAGCTCCTCCAGGGAGAGGGAACGGCCCTGGAGCTTGGCCAGGTGGTACGCCTGGATGGCCCGGTGGACCGCGTGGCCCAGTACCACCGCGGGGTGCTGCACGATGGGCACCCGCAGGACGTGGACGTAACGGTACTTGAGGGGACAGGTGAGGTAGTCATCGATCTGCCGGTAGGAAAGGACAAGGGGGGAGCCCTCCCCCACCGGGGGTTCGGGGCGAGGGGGTACGC
>JAGGWU010000144.1 GCA_021163465.1 Candidatus Bipolaricaulota bacterium | reverse complement strand
TTTTGCGCTGGTGCCGGGAAAACCTTTCCCCTCACGCCCGGGTCCTGGTGGACGACCCGCCCTGGGTGACCTACTACGTGGCGGTTTACAGGGACGCGCGCCTGATGGATTCGGCTCCCTTTGCGACCCCATGAAGATCCACTGTGACAACATCGCACTTTGGGTCTTGGACATCGAACTCCATTTTGGAAAGTGTGGGCTTGGACCTTCGTTTCAATTTTGAAGTGCGCCCCCAGGGGGAACCACCGGGAGTGCCCAGGGTAAAGGCGGGAAAAGTTCCGCAAAATTCGAGGTGAAGAAGGGCGGGACCGGGTACAGTCCGGCGTTCAAGTTCCAAGTGGTGTTGGAGGCCGTGAAGACCGAAGCCAAGGGCCGAGGTCCAACTTCCTTTTCTCCCGTATGAGCGCCTCCCTCGCCACAAACCGAGTGTCTCGGGCCAAAGGGAGCAGGGGTTAAAATATCGCCGAAATGGAAAGGCTCTCCCTCGAAGAAACGGTGGCGGAGGCCAGAGAAGCCTTGGGCAAAGACCTCTTGATCTTAGCCCATCATTACCAGCGGGACGAGATCGTGGAGGTGGCGGATTACCGGGGCGATTCGCTGGAGCTTTCCCGAAAGGCGGCGGCCTCGGAGGCCCGGTGGATCGTGTTCTGTGGGGTCCACTTCATGGCCGAGACCGCGGCGATCCTGGCCAAAGAAGGCCAGCGGGTCCTGGTTCCCCGAGAGGACGCGGGATGCTTCCTTGCCCATACCGTCGATTATTCATCCCTTGTGGAGCTTTGGCGGAGGCTCGGTGAGGTCATGGATCCTGATACAGATGTCCTTCCGGTGGCCTACGTTAACACCACCGCCGACGTCAAGGCCTTCGTGGGGGAAAAAGGCGGGGCATGCTGTACCTCCTCCAGCGCCGAAGCGGTGCTGCGGTGGGCCTTTTCCCAACGGGAGAAGGTTCTCTTCGTTCCCGACCAGTATCTGGGCCGGAACGCCACCCGCAAGCTCGGGATCCCGGAGGAGGAGATCGCGGTTTGGGATCCCCGTCGCCCCCCGGACCGAATGGACGCGTTCGCCCGGGCACGGCTGATCTTATGGCAGGGGACGTGTAACGTGCACGTGCGGTTCCTGCCCGAGGACGTGCGCCGGGTAAGGGGGGAGCATCCGGGCGTCCGGGTGGTGGTCCACCCCGAGTGTCGGCCGGAAGTGGTGGAGCTTGCAGACGAGGTAGGCTCGACCTCGTATATCATCAAGACCACGTCGTCTTCCCCTCCTGGATCGAGCTGGGCCGTGGGAACCGAGGAGCGGTTGGTGGCCCGTCTCGCCAAGGAAAACCCGGACAAAGAGATCTTCTCCCTCGCCGAGATCCCCCCATTTTGCAGCTACATGTCCCTCACGCGACCTGGGGATTTGGCGGCGATACTTCGGGGGCTTTTGGAGCATGAGGCCAAGAACGTGGTGGAGATACCCCCCGGGATCCGGGCCCATGCCCGGGCGGCCTTGGAGCGTATGTTGGAGATCACCGGGAGCTAACCCAGGGCCCTCCTTTGGGCCCGCAACGTGCGATGGATTCGGGTACATTAAGGGAGGAAGGGAGGAACGATGGAGAAGAGATCGCTCGTGTTCACCACTTATGGGGAGCCTACAGATTCCCTGCAACGATTGGGGGAGGGATTAAAGGAGGCTTTGATAGAACGGGGGTACATCTTCGAGCCCCAACCCCACGCCCCGAGGCTCGTGCTCAACTTCACCTCCGTGGAGGCCCCCAGGCCCTACCGCCGGCACTCCCAAGCCACGTTCGTGGTTTCGCTGCTCGAGCTCTCCGAGCTCCCGGAGGAACCCGTCAAGGAGATGTATCCCTACCTGGTCAGGACCCTTTCCAACCTGCTTTTGGCCTATGTGCCCGGGGTGGGGGCCCATTTCTTCACGTTGGACCTCGGCCACTACGTGGAACCGGAAGGGCAAGGGTTTTTCCGGCGGATCGTTGAGCGGATCCATCCCATGGCCTCGGCCACGCTGGTGATAAAGAACAGGTTCGAACCGGATCTCGAGCCGGAGCTCTGGGACGGGGACGAGTTGACCGCGGCCCTGTCGCGGGCAGGAAAGGTCTTGGACCGGTGGAATCTCCTTCCGGCGCCTTTTCCCATCGAGGAGATCCTTCCCCCGGATGATCTACGCCATGTGAAGCATCTTTATGGGATCGGAGGCCTCTCGTACGGGAACCTCTCGGCCAGGAAGGACGAGAAGCGCTTCTGGATGTCCGCCTCGGGGGTAGACAAGTCCAACCTCCGCGAGGTCGGCCGGGACATATTGATGGTCAAGGATTACGATCCCATCGATAACGCCATCGTCCTCTCGGTGCCGCCCCACGTCAAGCCCCGCCGGGTGTCGGTGGACGCCATCGAGCACTGGATGATTTACCGCGAACACCCGGAGGTCAGGGCCATCATCCATATCCACGCGTGGATGGAAGGGATCCCTGCCACCCAGTTCCATTACCCCTGCGGCACATATGAACTTGCCGCGGCGGTAGCCGAGCTTATCCGGAAGGCGCCTGACCCCGCCCAAGCGGTGGTGGGCCTCAAGAACCACGGGATCACGGTAACCGGCCGCTCCATCGACGACATCCTGGAACGGCTGGAGGGAAGGGTGTTACGCCAGGTCCCCATGTCATGAAGGCCCTCCTTTTTACCCCGTCCGTACCCCGGTACCTCCTCTCCCGCTCCTTGGGAAAGAGGACCCCATCGTGGTTGGTTCCGTTGCGGCTGGTGGAGGTTCCCGAGCCGGAGCCCCCGGAAGGCTGGGTGAGGGTGCGGGTGAGGCTCGCGGGGGTCTGTGGCTCGGATCTCGCTCTCCTGTTCGGGAAAAGCTCACCCCGCTTGTCACCCTTTTTCTCCTTTCCCGCCGTCCTGGGACACGAGATCGTGGGGGAAGTGGAGGGCCAGCGAGTGGTGGTGAACCCCTTGCTTTCCTGCCGAGAACGGGGGTTGCCCCTTTGCCCCCGCTGTGCCGGGGGGGAGGAAGGCCTTTGTCTCAACGTGGCCGAGGGGAGGTTTTCGCCGGGGATGTTGGGATATTGCCGGGATCTTCCCGGGGGTTGGGCCGAGGAGATCGCCGTACACCCGGAAAGGGTCTATCCCGTGCCGGGTGGTGTCCCGGACGAGAGGGCGGTGTTGGCGGAGCCCTTGGCGGTGGTGCTGCGGGGCTTGAGGTTATTTTCCCCTGAGCCCGGTGCCCCGGTCCTCGTCATCGGGGCGGGGACGATCGGCCTCCTTTCCCTGGTGGCCCTGAGGGCTTCGGGGCACCGCGGCCCGATCCACGCGCTGGCCCGCCACGGGGTTCAAGCGCGTTTGGCCCGGGAGCTCGGGGTCGAGGAGGTGCACCGCGACGCAGGGGAGGCCGCTGAGGCGGTGGGGGCCAAGGGGTATCGCCCGGCGATCGGAGCGCGGGTGTGGCGCGGGGGCTTTCCGTAT
>JAGGWU010000008.1 GCA_021163465.1 Candidatus Bipolaricaulota bacterium | reverse complement strand
GTGCGGGGGGATGCTGGAAACCGGGGTGGGGCGAGCCTTGAACGTGGCCCTGGCCACCCTCCCGAACTTTGTGCTCCCCAACGATATCTCCGCCACCGATCGCTATTTCAAGGCCGACATCGCTTATCCCCCCTTCAAGCTCACCCCCAGGGGCACCATCCCCGTTCCTCAGGGCGCGGGACTGGGGGTGGAGGTGGACGAAGAGAGGCTGCGTCGGGAAGCGTTGGAGGTCGTGAGGCTCGTTTTAAGGAGGTGAGGAAAGTGCGGAAAAGGGAGATCGCGCGTTACATCGACCACACCGTCCTTGGCCCCGCCACAACCTCGGAGGACGTGGAACGAGTTTGTAACGAGGCGAAGCTTTACGGCTTTTACGCGGTGTGTATTCCTCCCACCTATGTGAAGCTAGCCCGGGAACTCTTGCGGGATACGGAAGTCAAGGTATGCACTGTGGTAGGTTTTCCCCATGGCCAGCACGTGCCCGAGGTGAAGGGATTCGAGGCCAAGACAGCCGTGGATTGTGGGGCCAGCGAGGTGGACATGGTGATCAACGTGGCCGCGCTGAAGGCGGGGAATTACGCGGAGGTACTGCGGGATATCCGTACCGTCCGGGAGGAGATCGACAAGGCCCCCTATAAGGTGGTGCTGAAGGTTATTTTGGAATGTGCCTTGCTTTCCGATGAGGAGAAGGTAGCGGGAGCGATCCTGGCCAAGGCCGCGGGGGCGGACTTCGTCAAGACCTCCACCGGCTTCGGCCCCGGGGGGGCCACGGTGGAGGACGTTGCCCTTTTGCGGCGCACCGTGGGAGAAGGGATGGGGGTCAAGGCCGCTGGCGGAATCCGCGATTACGAAACCGCGGTTCGGATGATCGAAGCCGGGGCCACAAGGATCGGCGCCTCCCGGGGGGTCCAGATCGTCCAGGGGGCTCCGGACTGAGATGGCGAAGCTCCGCCGTACCCGGGGAATCGTGCTCGTGACCCGGGACGTTCAGGAGACCGACAGGCTGGCCTTAATCCTCTCGGAGAAGGAAGGGAAGATACCCTTGTTGGTGAAGCGGGCGCGGCGGATGGAATCCCCCTACGGCGCTATATTCGAACCCACCAACACCGTGGAGTTCATCTACTACGTGCGGGAAGGGCCCTACCTGCTGAAAGAGGGCTCGCTGCTGCGCCTCTTTCCCGGGTTGCGGGGTGATCGGGAGAGGTTGCGGGCCGCTTTGGAAGGCCTGGCGATGGTTGCGGAACTCCTGCCCGAGAGGAGTCCCGAGCCCAGGGCCCTCCGTTTGGTACAGGTTTTCCTCCGGGAGTTGGAGGGAGGCCTGGATCCCGGACTGGGCCTCCTCGCCTTCCAGCTCAAGTTCCTTTCCCTCCTCGGCCAGGGGCCCCACCTCGAGGGCTGTGTCCGGTGCGGTTCCCAAGAGGGCCTCACGTGGTGCCCCGCCGAGGGGCTTCTCTGCCATGGCTGTGGAGGCAGGGGGGAAGAGGTTCCCCCGAATATCTGGCGAGGAATGAGGATGCTCCTTCAACTCCCTTTGGGCACAGCGGGCGTGCTCAGACTTACGCGGGCTGAAAAGGATCTGGTAAAGCGACTCCTCGAGGAGTTCCGCGGTCACCTCCGTGGGGGTCCTTCCCCACAGGATGATTGCCACGGCGCTCCGCAAACCATAAGATATGTCCCCGGAGGGGTGGCCGAGCGGACTAAGGCGAGGGACTTGAAATCCCTTGAGGGTTGAAAAACCCTCCGCGGGTTCGAATCCCGCCCCCTCCGCTGGTTTGTAGCCCCGCATGTCCCTAGATCCCGTTCGGGGGTCGCTTCACCGTGCCCTCTCCGTAAGCAGCCTTACCAAGCGTCCAATGTCTTCGGCCACGAGATCGGGGGGAGGGTCGAGGTGGGATAGCTCCGTGGCCGAACTCACGCCGGAGAGCACCAATGCGGTGGCAAGTCCGGCCCGCTTGGCCCCTTGGATATCTGTCTCCCAACGGTCCCCGATCATTATGGTCTCTTCTGGGGCAGCGCCCGCTACCCTCAGGGCGATCTCGAAGGCGGTAGGGGAAGGTTTCCCCACCACCGCCTCGGGGGAAAAGCCCATCCCCTCGATGGCACCCACCGTCGCCCCCGCCCCGGGGATAAGTCCTTCCGGAGTGGGAAAGGTCCGGTCGCGGTTGGTGGCCAGAAGCCGTGCGCCGGAGAGGAGGGCCCGCAGGGCATCGGCGAGCTTCGCATAGGTCAAAGTCCGATCCATTCCCACCACGATCCATTCCGCTTCCTGCGGGGGCACGAGGGTATGGCCGGCGAGCTTAAGCTCTTCCGAAAGCCCCTCTTCCCCGATGATCCAGACCCGAGAAGGCCCTGCCCGTTCCAGGAGCCACCTGGCGGCGATATAGGAGCTCGTCACCACCTCTTCGGGCTCGATCGGGAAGCGGAGGGCCTGAAGGAGTTCCGCGGTGCGGGCGCGGGAACGGGTGGAGTTGTTGGTAAGTATTACCACATCGCCCATTCGCTTCAGTTCGGAAAGGGCCTCACGGGCCCCCGGGATCGGCTCCCCGCCCTTGACCAACACCCCATCCACGTCCACAAGGAAGGCCTTGAAGCGAGATGGTTGTCCCATGGCGGGGGATACTAGCCCCATGCTTGCCAGGGTTTCAAGGAGTGAATAGAATGGGGACGAAACCCAGGGAGGGATGGCCGAGCGGTCGAAGGCGACGGCTTGCTAAGCCGTAGCTGGGCCTAAAAAGCTCAGCCGCGGGTTCGAATCCCGCTCCCTCCGAAGCGCCCGTAGCTCAGCCCGGATAGAGCGCTGGCCTCCGGAGCCAGAGGTCGCAGGTTCAAATCCTGCCGGGCGTACCAAGTGGTAACAGAAAGCGCCCTTTATCCCTTCCTTGAAACGGCCCCGGCCTTTACCGTTGTGTGATGGAAAGGTACAGGTCCATCATCCCGGATTGGGAAAGGTTCTGGGAGGCTATTCACACGCCGCTTCCCACCGTGATCCGGACCAACACCCTCAAGACGAACGCGGAAGAGTTGAGGACCCGCCTGGAGGACAAGGGCTTTACCCTGGAGAGGCTTCCTTGGAACCCCATCCTTTTCCAGGTGGAGGGAGAGATCCCCATCGGCGCCACCTTGGAACATTGGCTCGGGCTCTATTACGTGCAGGAGGCAAGCCAGACCCTTCCCGTTCTGGCCTTGGATCCGCGGCCCGGGGAGCGGATCCTGGACCTCTGTGCCGCCCCCGGGGGGAAGACCACCCAGATCGCAGCCCTGATGGAGAACCGGGGGACCCTGGTGGCCAACGACGCGAATCCCAAGCGCCTTCGGGCTTTAATGGCTAATATCTATCGGATGGGGGCGATCTGTTGCGTGGTTACCGAGTGCCGCGGGGAACATTTCCCGGGGGAGGGGATCTTCGACCGGGTATTGGTGGATGCGCCCTGCTCCGCCGAGGGCACGGCCCGGAAATACCCCCATCTCCGCCAAGGGGCTTCCCTTTCCTACATCCAGCGCATGTCAGCGCTCCAGCGGGGCCTCCTTTACCGGGCCCTGGAACTCGTGGTGCCCGGAGGGATTGTGGTTTACTCCACCTGCACCATCGCCCCGGAGGAGAACGAGGGTGTGGTGAGCCGAGCCCTGAAGAAGGGGCTGGCGGAGATACTCCCCTGGGAGCCTCCGGTGCCCCACGAGCGGGGGCTCCCCCGGTTTGGCCGGGAGGAGTACGGGAGGGAGATGGAAAAGGCCGTTCGGATTTATCCGCACCATTTCGACTCCGATGGGGGGTTCGTTGCGGTCCTCAGGCGCTTGGGGTGAGGTAGCCCTGGGGTACCTCCGGGAGCGGTTCGGGATAGAGGAGCTCCCGGGAAAGGTGATCGAGCGGGCCCGAGGCCTTTGGCTTGCCACCGCCGATTTCCTCCCCGAGGGGGTCAAGGTCCACTCCGTGGGGGTGAGGCTCTTCTACCTCCACGACCGGGGCCTGAAGCCCGCGAGCTTCGGCCTTTCCCTCCTCGGAAAGGCGATCGCGAAAAACAAGGTCGAGGTGAAGCTCGAAGAGCTCGAGAAGCTGCTTTTGGGACAGACGGTGAAGAAGCCCGGGGCTCCGGAGGGGTATGTAGCCCTGGTTTACCGGGGCGATGTGATCGGCTGCGGCAAGGTCAAAGGTGATGAGCTTTCCGCCGAGATCTCCAAGACCCGCCGCCGGGAACTCCTCGCCGCCCTTCCCTGGGAGAAACGAGCACAACGTGGTGCACATCACAGTTCCCGAACGCCTTCGCCGGTAAAATGGCGTAAAGGGCTGTGGGGCTTGGGGGATCCCCAGGAAAGGAGGAGAAAGTGAGGAAATACATCCTGCTGTGCGCCCTGACGTTGGGGTTCACGGCGTTGGCCTCACCCGGGGGTGTGATCTTCATCCTGGACGCCTCTAACTCCATGAACATCTCCTTCCAAGGTATGCCCAGGATCCAGTGGGCCAAGGACGCCTTGGGGGAGCTCGTGATGGAACTACCGGATGAGATGCCGTTCGGCCTTGTGGTCTTCGGCCACCGCATCCCCAAGGACAGGGAACCGGAGAGCTGCCGCGATGTGGAGCTGGCGCTGGAGATGGGGTTGCACGGGGCGGATGTGCGCGCCGAGATCGTGCAGTGGGTGCAAGGGCTGAAGGCGCAAGGAAAGACTCCGCTGGCGTATGCGCTTGAGTTCGCCGCGGGAAAGGCCTCTCCCCCCTGCAGGATCGTCCTCATCACCGACGGCATGGAGACCTGTGGCGGAGACCCCGTGGGCGTGGCGCGGGATCTCGCCGCCGGAGGCTGTGTGGTGGACGTGGTGGGGCTGGCGGTGAAGCCCGAGGAGGAGGCGGCGTTACGGGAACTTGCCGTCGCGGGCGGAGGCCGCTTTTGGCGCGTAGAGGAACTGGGTTCGCTGCTCGCCACCCTGCGCGAAGTGCTGGCGACACCGGCCACAACCGCACCTCCTGTGCCCCCGATGCTCACCTGTTACAACGTCGACCCGGAGGTGGTGAAGCTCCTTTTGGCCCACCTGCCTTATCCGGTCTCCGACCCGATGTGGTGTGTCATCCTGCGGTTCCTGGAGCGCAACCCGCCTGACAACGTGGTGGTCGGCTCGGATGGGCCCGATACCCTTTTCGGCACCCACGGAAACGATATCATCCTCGGCCTGGATGGATCCGACGGGATCCTCGGCTTCGGGGGTAACGACCTCCTGGTGGGCGGGCCGTGCAACGACATCGTCCAGGGCGGCGACGGGAGCGACCTGATCCTGGGCGGACCGGGCAACGACGTCCTCCTCGGGGGTGTGTGCAACGACGTGATCTTCGGGGAGGATGGGAGCGACCGGATGGAGGGCGAGGAGGGCAACGATGCCCTTTACGGCGGACGCTCCAACGACACGCTCCTCGGAGGCCCGGGCTGCAACTACCTCGACGGCGGTCCCGGGGATAACTTCCTGTACGACGAGGGAGCCTGTCCTCCCTGCGCCAAGCCCAAGGTGAGGCTTTGTGCCCCGTGCGGGGGAGCCCGGCCGCCGGAAATGAAGCCTTCCCCCTGCGCGCCCACGCCCAAACCGCCCACGTGTGAGCGGAGGCCCGAGGTCTCCAAGGTGGTGGACGAAGGCCAGTGCATCCCGCTTAAGGCGAAGGTCTACGATCCCGACTGCAATATCGCTTCCGTCACCTGGCGGGCCAACGCGGGCTCCTTCTCCGATCCCCATTCCCTGGAGACCACGTGGTGTGCGCCCATGGTCTCCGGCTGTGAGGGCCAATACGTGACCGTGACCCTGGAGGCGGTGGATACCTGCGGAGCCAAAAGCGCCTCTTCGGTGGTGATCTACGTGCGCAACGTGAACCATCCGCCGCGGGTGGACGCCGGGCCCGATCTGGTTGTGGATGAAGGCGGAAGCGTAACCCTACAGGCTTCGGCCATGGATCCCGATGGGGACCCACTTACCTATACCTGGACCATCGGCTGCAACCGGGGTTCCTTGAATGATCCTAGCGTCCTCAACCCGATATTCACCGCGCCCCTAACCACCGACTGCCAAGGGGAGTACGTTACCCTCACGTTGACGGTCCGGGACGCCTGCGGCGCGGTGGCCAAGGATACGGTGCGGGTCTATGTGCGCAACGTGAATCATGCGCCCTGGGTGGATGCCGGGGACGACCTGGTGGTACAGGCGGGCCAGACGGTGAGGCTCTGCGCCCGGGCGGGCGACCCGGACGGGGAAGCGGTCCGGGTCTTTTGGACCATCATCCAAGGCGAGGGCGCGATTTCAGATCCAAACAGCCTTGTCACTTCCTACACCGCTCCCATGTACCGCGGGTGCGAGCCCAGGGAGGTCAAGCTGGCCATCCGGGCGGTAGATCCCTGTGGTGCCGACGCGGTGGATTACCTCACCATCACCGTGATCCCGGTGAACGAGCCGCCCAGGGTGGAGGTAGATCCCTAAAGCAGCGGGTTCGTTCCCGCGGGGGATAAGCAGGGGCCGTGGGCGCGGCCCCTTTTTATGGTCTCGGGCATCGGGGCGCTCTCCATGTGGCGTGTGAACAGAGCTGGGGTAGTGACCTTGTGGAAAACACGCGCCGTGTGCTTTCACCTAGGAAGCAATGGGGCTTGAGCCTGCCGGTTGCAGGGGATGCGGGTTGGGCGCCCGAGGCTCGCCTTTCTCAAACATAGCGGCGGGGAACCCCCTCTGCCCACGCCTTCTCCCTGCATCCGCGGTAAGCTCACATCTGAACCGGGGAAAAGGGAGCTTGAATCGAGCGGGGCTTTCCCGTTACATAGTAAAGGGTGGCCATGAAGCCAAGGGACCGTCGTTATGCCATATTACGGGATCTCGTGGAGCTCTACACGAAGATCCGGAAGCCGATCTCCTCCAGCGAGCTGGTAAAGGAATACGGCTACCGGTGGTGTCCGGCCACGGTGCGTAACGATCTCGCCGCGTTGGAACGGGAAGGGTACATCTACAAGCCTTTTCCCTCTTCCGGACGGGTTCCCACCGCAAAGGGCTTCCGCTTCTATGCCCGTTGGATTCTAAATTCCCTCAGATCCCATGGCGAGGCGGCCGAGCGGGCCCTGGAAGGGTTGGAGAAGGCGTTCGAAGGGATTGCCTCGCTCCTTGCTCATCCCACCACCTTCGACATCTGGAAGGAGGCAGCGACGTTCATCGCCTCCCTGTCCTCGCAGATGGGCTTCATCATCTCCCCGGACATCGGAAGCCTCCGGATTGCCCGGGCGGTATTGATCAGGACCGGGGAGAAAGAGATCTCCCTTCACCTTCTCACCGAAGGGGAACTGTCCGAGAGGTTCCCCATCCATCTTCCCCAAAGGGTGAACGAGGCCGAACTGAAGGAGGCCGAGGAAGCCTTGGAGGAGATCCTCAAGGGCCGTACACTCAAGGACGCCGGGACCATCGTGGAGGAATTGGGACCCCGGGCCCGCAAATTCAGCTGGATCGTGGAGGAGATCCTGAGGGCCTTGGGTCGCGAGAACAGGAAAGTGTACCTCTCCGGGCTCGAATACCTTTCCGAGGCGATCCGAGCGGGCTGCAATATAAAACCGCTTTTCCGGGTTATCGGCGATGAACGGCTCTTCATGGAGCTTGTGCTTGAAAGCCGTCCGGATCGTGAGGGGATCGAGGTCCGGGTGGGGGATTTCCCCGTAAAGGGGCTCGAGGAGTTCGCCCTGGTGAGCGCCGATTTCTACCACGGGCAGGGAGTCCTCGGGACCTTCGGCCCTATGTGGCTCGATTACTCCAAGGCGATCTCCGCGGTGGAGCTCATTGCCAGGGCGCTCTCCGCCTACACCGCGGCCGCTCCCGCATCTGTCGCCTCCGGTTCCGAGGGAAGGGCTCAGCTCCAATAGTCCCGTGGGTCATACGGAAGCGGGGCCCTGTCCCCGGCCCACGCATCCACCACTTCGCCCACGAAGATGGTGTGATC
>JAGGWU010000125.1 GCA_021163465.1 Candidatus Bipolaricaulota bacterium | reverse complement strand
GCCAAAGAGGGAATGGACTTCAACAGACCCTGGGTGTAGGGGTGCTTGGGCTCGTGGAAGATGGGGCGCACTTTGGCATGTTCCACCACCTTCCCCAGGTACATCACCACCACTTCCTCGCACATCTCCGCCACCACCCCGAGGTCGTGGGTGATGAGCATGATGGCGGCATGGAAGCTCTTCTGTAGGTCACGCATCAGATCCAGTACCTGGGCCTGAATGGTCACGTCCAGGGCAGTAGTGGGCTCATCGGCGATGAGGAGCGATGGATTGCACGACAGGGCCATGGCGATCATCGCCCGCTGTCGCATCCCTCCGGAGAGCTGATGGGGATACTCGTCCACCCGCTGCTCCGGCTCGGGGATCCCCACCTGGCGGAGCATCTCGATGGCTTTTTGGCGGGCCTCCTTCTTGGAGACCTTTTGGTGGAGCATGATGGCCTCCATGATCTGGTAGCCGATGGTGAAGACCGGGTTCAAAGAAGTCATAGGTTCCTGGAAGATCATGGCGATCTCTTTGCCTCGGATAGAGCGGTATTCCCTCCCCTTGGGATTGAGCTTCGTGAGCTCGATGGGTTGGCCGTCCCGGTGGAAGATGACCTGGCCACCCACTATTTTCCCAGGGGGCATAGGCACGAGGCCCATGATGGAGAGCGCGGTTACCGATTTCCCGCAGCCCGATTCCCCCACCACTCCCAGAGTCTGCTCGGGCTCGATAGCGAAGGAGACCCCATCCACCGCCTTCACCACGCCCTCCTCGGTGAAGAAATAGGTGCGCAGGTCCTTTACCTCTACGAGAGGCATCGGCCCTCCTCAGACGATCAACAGCACCAGGCCAAGGATGAGGAACAACGCCCCCAGGACTCCGATGGCGATCTTCCGGGGATCCTTGGAGACGTCGCGGCCGAAGACGGTGGCCGACATCCCCGCGCCGAAGGCCCCGCCCAGCTCCGCGTGCTCCGACATGTGCCAGAGCACGAGCCCGATCAGGGCGATAGAATCCAAGATAAACAGGGCAAGCAAGAAGCTTCTCATCCCTCCACGCTCCGTTTGGGCATTATAAGCTTTGAGCGCCTCGAGGCCAAAGCCACTTTTCTAGACCACCTTCTTGCGCCGACGCTTGGGATTCACCAGGTCCGAGATCCCCTCCCCGATGAGTCCGAAACCCAAGGAGAGGAAGAGGATCATCAGGCCTGGGAAGGTGATGAGCCACCAATATCCCGCTTGGAGGAACCGCTGGCCGTTCTGGATGTCGAACCCCCAATCCGGCGTGGGAGGCGGGAGCCCGTATCCCAAGAAAGACATCGCCGCCTCGGTGAGGATGGCGTCGGCGATGTTGAATGAGGATACCGCCATGATGGCGTTCACCGTGTTGGGGGCGATGTGCCGCAGGAGCACCCGCACCCCCGAAGCCCCTAGGGCCCGGGCCGCCTCCACAAAGGTCTGCTCCCTGACCTGTAACACTTCTGCTCGGGTCACGCGGAAGTAGGTGGGGATGTAAACCACAGCGATGGCCATGATCATGGGCACTAATCCCGGTTGCATAACCGCCACCAAGGCGATGGCCAGGATCATCGAGGGGAAGGAGTAGATGGCGTCCATAGTAAGGGAAAGCACACGATCCAAAAGCCCCCCGGCGAACCCCGAGATCCACCCCAGGATCGAACCCACGGTTAAAGAGATAGCGATCGAGGAAAAGGCCACGACGATGGGTGCCCAACCCCCGGCCAGCACCCGGGAGAGGACATCCCGCTGCAGATGATCCGTCCCCATGGGGTGTGCTAGGGAAGGCGGTGCCAGTCGAGGGAAGGAGTTGTAGCTCTTGATGGGATCATAAGGAAGGATGCCGTAGATGCCGCAGACCACCGCCATCACAATGTAGACGCTGACGATCACGAGCCCCACCTTGAGGAGCGTCTGTCCCCGCAGAGGACGCAGGGCCCGGCGCACAGGGGAGCTCAGGATATCGGCCACGCGCATCAGTACCTCACCCTCGGATCGATGAAGGAGTAGAGGATGTCCACGATGAGGTTGATGGTGGCAATGAAGATACCGATGAAGACGATGGTCCCCTGGATGGCGAACCAATCACGGGCATCCAGGCTCCGTACCAGGAACCCAGCCACCCCGGGCCAAGAGAAGACCGTCTCCGTAAGCACCGCTCCGCCCATGAGGATGGCGAATTGCAGACCGAACACTGTGATGATGGGGATCAGGGCGTTCTTCAGGGCGTGACGCATGACCACCAACCGCTCCCGGAGCCCCTTGGAACGGGCGGTCGTGATATAGTCCGCATCCAGGACTTCCAACATCGCTGCCCTGGTCATGCGCCCCAAAAGCCCTGTTTGGGCGATCCCCAGAGTGACCGCCGGTAGCACCAGGTGCTTCAACACGTCCACAAGGAGTTTTCCGTTCCGCAAGATGATAGCATCCAACACGTAAAACCCCGTGATCCGGTGGAAGGTGAAGGCATAGATGCCCGAGACCCTTTTCGCTACCGGGAGCCACCCCAACTTCACCGCGAAGATCATCTGCAGCATCAGTCCCACCCAGAAGATGGGGAGGGCGAAGGAGCCGATGTGGAAGATCCTGATAGTGTGGTCAATAGGTCTGTCCGCCCGTACTGCTGCCCAGATCCCGGTGGAAAGGCCAAACAAGGCCGCGAAGAACATCCCCCAGATGGCGAGCTCCACTGTGGCTGGCAGCCTGCTGAAGAGCTCATAGAGCACCGGTCGGCCGGTGCGGGATGATTTGCCGAAGTCCCCGTGGAGGATGTTCCAGATGTAATCGACGTACTGAACCCCTAGTGGCCGGTCCAACCCCATCTCGTGGCGCTTCTGGGCTATGAGCTCCGGGGAGACGTTCCGTCCCCCCAGCATGGCCAACACTGGATCCCCGGGCATGATCCGCAGGAGGAGGAAGACCACCGATACCAGGATGAAGACCATGGGGATTGTGAAACTCAAGCGTTGAACGACATATTTGCCGATCCCTCCCATGCCGAATCGGCTGAAGGTTACCCTTTCTGGAGAAAGCACGCAAGAAAGCGGCCGCAGGCCCTGTTAAAAAAACGGGTTCTCCTTTTGGGCAAACTTCCTGTGGCGAAGGACCATGGAAGGAGAACCCCGACTGAGTTTCAGGAAATTGAGACGCCTCCTCAAGGACAAGGGGATTATGGGAAAGTACCACATCCCCCTTTGGGAGATAGCTTTGGGGTTGGTACTTTATCAGTTGGGTCTTAGTTTCCGGAAGAAAGCCAAGGTTTCAGGATTTTTGGGGAAGGGAGTGAGCCATGTGGCGGTGTGGTATTGGAACAGGAAGGTGGGAAAGGAGGGGATCAAACTCCACCGAGGTCTCCTCCCACCGGTGATTGTGGTGGACGAGACCTGGGTGAAGGTGGGGGGAAAGGAGGCTTGGATTTGTGTGGCCCTGGACCCCCGCACCCTGAAGGTGGTTTACCTTGAGCCTTTCTTTGTGAGGGACGAAAGCAATACCAATGCTTCTTGGAGCATCTGGTGGAGACATACGGGCAGTGGCCGAAGCTCGTGATTACCGATGGAGGTTGGTTGTGGGCAGCCTTTTCCCCACAAAGCTTGGACAGCTTGAGGAGGTGGCTTTGGACCTTCGCTTGGCTCCACAACCTCATCGTGGACGGATGTTTTTAACAGAGCCCAGGTTGTTCCCCTTGATCGAGCAAGCGAAGGTGCTAGAATAATTTTCGCAAAAAGGATCTTTTTATCAGAGATGTTCCCTCAATCGGTAAAATATGCGGTTGCTAGCTTGGTAGAGCTCGCCCGCCGCGGCGGGTGGAAACGGCTCGTGAAAATAAAGGATCTCGCCCTCGATCTCGGCATCCCCTATCCCTTCCTTGCCAAGATCTTTCCCCAGCTTGTGCGGGCAGGGATCATAATATCGGTGCGCGGACGGGGAGGAGGTGTTCGTTTCGCCCGACATCCATCGGAAGTGAGCTTGGCCGACGTCATCCGAGCCATCGAGGGGGATAGGTTCTTTGACGATTGCCCTCTCAGCTTCGACCCCTGTAAAGGACACGAAGAGAGGTGCCCTTACGTGAACCTATGGGACCCTGTTCGGGATCGAATCCGGAAGTTCATGGAATCCCTCACCATCGGGGAGCTCGCGGAAAGGAGAACGGAGTGAGCGAACTCATCGGAAAGGATCGCCAGGAAATCCTGAAGGAGCTCTTGTGGCGGCTGCATACAGGGGAAGCTCCTGAAGCGTTGGTCCCGGAGTTTAAGGAAAAGTTGGGCGATGTCTCGCCTCTGGAGATCGCCCAGATCGAACAGGAACTCGTACGGGCGGGGATACCCCGGGAGGAGATCCGCAGGCTCTGCGAGGTCCACCTCGCCCTCTTCCGGGAGTCCTTGGAGGAGGTGGAGCCCCTCGCGCCCCCATGGCACCCCGTCCACGTCCTCATGGCGGAGCACAAACACATGGTCGAGGCGGGGAAAAACCTTCTCGATGCGGCCAAGGCCCTGGACGGCTCCCCGGAGAAGGAGAAAGAATTCCAGGAGATATTCGAGAAGCTCCTTGGCACCGAGTCCCACTACACTCGGGAGGAAAACGTGCTCTTCCCGTATTTGGAGAAGCACGGGATCACCGAGCCCCCTGCCGTCATGTGGATGGAGCATGATCAGATCCGGGGGATCAAGAAGGCCATCGGGGACGCCCTGGAGCGGAGTGATAACGCTCGGTTGGTGGAGCTTTCCCAAGGGCTCCTCGAGGCGATGATGTCCCATTTCTACAAGGAGAACCACGTCCTCTTCCCCACCGCCATGGATGTGATCGGGGAGGATGAGTGGCCCACGATCCGTGCCGAATTCGACGACATCGGCTACTGCTGCATCACCCCGCCGCCGATGCCCACGGAGGGAACCGGGGAGCGGGCCGCGGACGGCAGCGGCGAGATCGAACTCCCCACCGGTAAATTCACCGTGGAGGAACTCAACGCGATCTTAAACGCCCTCCCCGTGGACATCACCTTCGTGGACAAAAACGACACCGTCCGCTACTTCAACGAATCTAAAGGCAGGATCTTCGTGCGCACCAAGGCCGTATTGGGCCGGAAGGTCCAGAACTGCCATCCCCAAAAGAGCGTTCACCTCGTGGAGAGGATCTTGGATGACTTCAAGAACAAGCGGCGCGACGTGGCCGAGTTTTGGATAAATTTTGCGGGAAGGCACGTTTATATCCGCTACTTCCCTATGTGGAACCCGGACGGCGAATACCTGGGCGTGATAGAGGTTACACAAGACATCACCGACATCAAGAAGCTCGAGGGCGAGAAGCGCCTCCTGGACGAAGGATAAAACCGCTCAGAACCGGGAAACGCTGCGAGGAGTTCGAGCGGGAACGGGCGAGGCCTTCTGTGAAGCTTTGCGGCCTCAATCGTGATCGGGTCGCGGACCAAGGGCTCTCTCGACCTCGGGCGATACCAGGAACTCGAGTTCGGCCACCGTTTGTCCTCTCCAGGTCCCCAATTGGCGCGCGCTCCCTCTGGGGATCGAACCTTCTTCACATCGGGCATCGGAAACCGCCTGGCTTGCTACCGCATCTCAGGAAAAAGCTCGTTGCTAAGCTTAAGAAGCAAGTTCTGGGCGGTGGGATGCGAAAGCTGCCCACTCCGCGTACGTTCGTGAATAGGAGCAATGGTGCCGCTTTTGGATGAACACGTGCGGGAAGAAGTGAAGCGCGAGTTCGCGGGACTTAGGGGAAAGTGAAGCTCCTCGGCTTCACCCAGGGAGTTCTAGTGCCACTACTGCGCCGAGACGCGGGGCCTGGCCGAGGAGACCGCCGAGCTCTCCGACCGGATCGAGGTGGGAGTCCACGACCTTTTGGGCTCCAAGGCCGTGGCAGATAAATACGGGATCGACAAAATCCCGGCCATCGCGGTATTGGGCGAAGGAGATCGGGACCACGGAATCCGCCTTTTCGGGATGCCGGCGGGGTACGAGTTCTCCTCGCTCCTTGAGGCAGTCAAAATGGCCTCAAGCGGCGCCTCGGGGCTCTCCCCTGAGGCCCGGGAGGCGCTGAAGGGGCTCAAGAAATCCATACACATCCAGGTCTTTAACCTGCCCCTATTGTCCCATGGCGGTGCAAACGGCCACCGGCTGGCGGTGGAAAGCGACCTCATCAGGGCCGACATGACCGAGGCATCGGAGTTTCCCCATCTCGCCAACCGCTACGGGGTGTATGCCGTACCCAGGGTGGTGATGAACGAGCGGGTGAGCTTCGGGGAGCCCTTCCCGAAAAGGCCTTGGTGGACTACCTTCTCAAAGCTG
>JAGGWU010000072.1 GCA_021163465.1 Candidatus Bipolaricaulota bacterium | reverse complement strand
GAGCTCATCCGGAGCCGGGTCATGGCCAGGAGGATCCGCCGATGATGTTCCTCGCGGATGTTTGGTACGTAGCTTGGCGGGAGCTCATCAAGTTCCTCCGGGCCAAGGTGCGGGTGGCGGTGACCCTGGTCCAGCCGCTTTTGTGGCTCGGGCTCATGGGGAACGTGATGCAGGGTTTCTCGAGGAGCCCTTACGTTCAGCAGATGCTCGGCACCCAAAGTTACCTCGCCTTCATGACCCCGGGAATCATCCTGATGACGGTCCTCTTCGGCGGGGTCTTCTCCGGGATCTCCATCATCTGGGACCGACGGATCGGATACCTGGAGAAGATGATGGCGGCGCCGATCTCTCGGGGGGCGATCCCCTTGGGGAAGATGCTCGCCGCCGCGATCCAGGGCGGATTTCAGGTACTGATCATCGTGCTCATCGCCCTGGGGCTCGGAGTGCGGTTCGCCTCCGGTCCCGCCGGAATCGTTCTCATCGTCCTCATCGCCATGATCTTCAGCACCATCCTGAGCGGCTTTTCCCTGTCCATGGCCGTGACCATCAAAACGCAAGAGACGCTGATGGCGTTGGTGAACTTCCTCACCATGCCGCTTATCTTCACCAGCAACGCCCTCTTTCCCCGGGCGGCAATGCCGGGCTGGCTCTCGGCCATCGCCAAGGTGAACCCGGTGAGCCATGCGGTGGCCCCCATCCGGGAGCTTATCCTGCACGGCTGGAATTGGGGGGCGATGTACCCGGGGATCGCGGTGATCGCGGGATTGGCACTGGCCATGGTCCTTTTTGCCCAGTGGATGTTCCGCCGGGCCACGGTGGAGTGAGGCGACCTGGATGGACCGGGAGGAGGGGAGGGCGTGGATGCACTCCACCTGGGACTACGCCAAGATGATCCTGCCGTATCTTTCCGACGGGGTGTTGGTGGCCGGGGCGCCGATGTACTTCGCCACCCTGACGGAAGTGCCAATCCTGCAGGGCTTAATCGGGGCCGGGATGAGGAAACCACGATCCGGCGTTGTGTTCCACTCTGGAGGGGTACGGGGAGCAGAGGAAGTGCCTCTTGGATCTCCTCTCGGAGGCGGGATACGAAGCGGTGGAAGAGATCAAGGGCTGGCTTCAGGGGGTAGGACAAAGGCCTAATGGGGGCGGGATCTCCCCTCAACGTGGAGGCGGGTTTCTTCGGCTAGCGCTTGCCCTAATCCCGGCCCGAGCTTGGGGCTCGGTTAAACTTGGGGGCCGAGCCGCAGCGCATCCTCGCCGAACTTCTCCCGCAACCGGAGAATGGTCTGCGATACCTCATCCCGGGCGAAAAGGTGGAGGGGCCTGAAGCGGGCAGGGACGAGCTCCCCCACCCCTACGCCAAGGAGTCGGATCCCGAGGCCTTTATCCTCCAACCGGGAGAGCAAGAAAAGGGCGGCCTCGGTGATGAGGAGGGCGTGGTCGGTGGGTTCGGGAAGGCGCAGCTGCCTTGTATGGGTGGAGAAGTCGGCCCACCGCACTTTTATGCGCACCTCCTGTGCCAAAAGGCCGTGGGACCGCAATCGTTCGGCTACCCTAAGGGAAAGGTCACGGATCTCGGCCCGGATCTCCTCGGGGGCGAAAAGATCCCGGGGAAAGGTCCTCTCCTGGGAGAGGCTTTTGCTCTGGCGAGAGGGGACCACCGGGGAGTCGTCCACGCCCCGGGCCACCCGCCACAGGTGTTCGCCGGTGCACGGGCCGAACCAGGAACACAAAAGGCTCAAATCCACGTGTCTCAAATCCCTTACCGTGCGGATACCGTGTTGAGCTAGCCGGGCCGCGCTCTTGGGACCGATGCCCCAGAGGGCTTCCACCGGGAGGGGATCGAGGAAGTCCTGGACCTCCTCCGGGTGCACCAAAAGGAGCCCCCCGGGCTTGGCACGGTCGGAGGCGATCTTGGCCACGAGCTTGTTGGGGCCGAGGCCCACGGAGCAGGAAAGGCCGGTTTCCCGCGGGATGCGCCGGTGGATCTCCCGGGCCACCCGCTCCGGAGGACCGTGCAGGCGCTCCGTGCCGGTGAGATCCAGGAAGGCTTCATCCAGGGAGATGGGCTCCACAAGCGGCGTGTACTTGTGGAGGATGCCGCGGATCACCTCCGCCACCTCCGCATACCGTTCGAACCGCGGGGGGAGAAAAACTCCGTGAGGGCATAATTTCCTAGCCTTTGTCATGGGCATGGCGGAGCGGACCCCGTACCTCCTCGCCTCGTAGGAAGCGGTAGCCACCACTCCCCGGGGCCCGAGCCCGCCCACGATCACCGGCTTCCCCTTGAGGGAGGGGTTGTCGAGCACCTCCACCGCCGCGTAGAAGGCGTCCATATCCACGTGCAGAATCCAGCGCTCCACATGTTTTATCGTACCCACACCCCCCGGCGGACGCATCCCATGGATAGCGGCGGAGGGTTCAGCTATAAATGTCTTTGGGAGGCTTAGAGGTCGAAGATAGAGCCACAGGGTATGGGCCAGGAGATCTTCCGCGACATGGTCGAGGGTGCGTCGGTGGGCTTTTTTGCTCTCGACCAAAGAGGTGTTTTTATCTATCTCAACCGTGCCTTGGCGGAGCTTTTTGGGTACGGGGTGGAGGAGCTATTGGGGAAATCGGCGCTCGAGCTTTTGGTCCACCCCGACGATCGGGAAGCCGTGAAGGGAGAGGCGAAAAGATTGATCCGGGGGGAGCTTCCCCTTTCCCTGGTCTCCTTTCGCGCACTCAAGCGCGATGGAACCGAATTCCACGGGGAAGCGCTTCTCTGGAGGGTAAAACGCGGGGAGACCTTCCTTTTTGTTGGAAACCTGCTGGATATAACGGAACGAGTGGCCACCCTGCGCAAGCTCAACAAGATCCGGGAGCTGGGCCGCAACGCGATCCTCTTGCGCGATATCCGAGGGGTGGCCAAGGCCGTAGTCAACGCGGTGCACGAGGTCTTAGGGGTCAGCACCTGCGGCGTCTGGGTGGTGAGGGGAAAGGAACTCGTGAGGATCGCCCATATATTCGACGAAAGCGAGCTTCGCCTTCCCCTCGATGGGGAGAAGGGGATCATCGCCCAAACGGTACGGGAAAAACGCCCCATCTACGTCCCCGACACCGAAAAGGAGCCTCGGTACCTCCGGGGAAAGGTCGCTTCGCGTTCGGAGTTCTGTGTTCCCCTGATGGTGAGGGGAGAGGTCCTCGGGGCGCTGAACGCGGAGAAGGAGGAGGTCGATGGGTTCTCGGAGACGGACAGGGAGCTTGTCGAATCCATGGCCGCCATCGCGGCCATCGCCCTGGAAAACGCTATCCAGTTTGAAAGGGAGCGGAAGATGTTGGAACAGCTGAAGCTCATAAACGATCTGGCCCTGCGCACCGCTGCCCTGCGGACTCCCGAGGAGTTGTATCGTGGGGTGGTGGAGCTGATCGCCCAGCGTTCCGGGTACCATTCGGTGGGCTTGTTCACCGTGGAGGGCGAGGAGGTGGTGCTCCGAGCCATCGCCGGGGACCTGGCAGGTTCGGTCCACCCAGGCTTCCGCCAGTCCATCGACACCGGGATCCTCGGCCATGTCGTTTGTACCAAACGAACCTATGTCGCTCCCGATGTGACCAAGGATCCCTATTTCGTGCCGGGATATAAGGTAGAGAAGACACTCTCCGAGCTCTGCGTTCCTATAAAGGCAGGGGATCAGGTGATCGGGCTTCTTGACATCCAGAGCCGCGAGCCCAATGCCTTCGGCGAAGCTGATGTGGACGCGGCCGAGGCCATCTCGCGTTGGATCTCGGTGGAGCTGGAGAAAGCCAAGCTCTATGCCCAGCTCAAGCGAGCCTTGGAAAACACGGCCGCCACGCTGGCGAGGGTGGTGGAGATCCGGGATCCCTACACGGCCGGACATCAGCGGCGTGTGGCCGCGTTGTCCGCCGCGATCGCGGAGGAGATGGGACTGCCGCCCGAAAGGAAGGAGGCGGTGCGTCTCGCGGCCTTGCTCCACGACCTCGGGAAGATCGCGGTGCCCGCCGAGGTATTGAACAAGCCGGGAAGGCTGGAGGAGCTGGAGATGCGGTTCGTGCGGAAGCATCCGTGGGCGGGATTCGAGGTGCTCAAGGATATTCCCTTCCCCTACCCCGTGGCGGATATCGTGCTACAGCACCACGAGCGCTTGGACGGTTCGGGATACCCCCAGGGGCTCAAAGGGGAGGAGATCATGCTCGAGGCGAGGATCCTGGCCGTGGCCGATGTGGTTGAGGCCATGTGCTCCCATCGTCCGTATAGGCCTCCCCACCGGCTCGAGGAGGTGCTTGCCGAACTGGAGCGGGGCAAGGGGAGGCTTTACGATCCCCGGGTCGTAGAGGCGTGCCTCAGACTTTTCCGCGAAAAGGGCTTTCGGTTCCCCTCACCTTCCTCCCCATAAAATCCCCTGAATTGCCTTTTGAAACTGCCACAGGTCTCGGCCACGTTCCGGGGGTTAGTGTGGAAGCGGTGGCTTGTTGGCGAGGCGACCCCCGGTGAGGGAGATCACCAAAGAGAGGGAGGACGACATCCCGATGGCCGGACGAAGGTGTGGAAGGGGCCCCCTGGGCAACCACGGGAGGGTGAGGGCGTGTGGAGAACCCGGGTTTTGGCGGAGGCCCTCCGCACAGATTTGCTACCTGGATACACTTTGCTTTTTAGGGGCGTGGTCCCGGCGCAACCGGACCTGCCCCCACCGTTTTTGCCCCACGGGGATAACGCCCGCATGATCCGTGTGGGAAACCACTACCTCGACTATTAAAATCACCCCACCGTGCGAGACCATCGGGAACTCGAGCGAATCTTGCGGCGTCTCAACGGCAAAGGCTATGGGGCGTACAAGGATATCGAAGGGGTATGGCGTTTCCCCGACTTCGTGCTTTTCGTTGATCACGTGCAGGGAGATCCCTTCGCCACCCCTAGCCGCCTCCGGGTACGGGTTCCCATGGAAGTGGCGGGGATCCCCCGGGATTTCTACCGGAACCGCCCCCGAAAGGTGGCTTTGGAGGATTTCCTTGTGCGCGTACTCGCCCGTTGGATCCCGAAGCTGACCAAAGGGAACCGTGGTTCCGGCCACTCGGGGAGGTTCGCGGTGGTGACCTTCGGACAGTGCATCCTTCCTCGCACCGCCGTCTGGGTGACCGAGGACCATGTAGAGGCGATCCTCGCAGTGGGCCTTCCCGCAGCGGGACGGAGGATTCTCGGACACGAGGCGGCGGAGATGCTCCTTTCGGAACTCCCGGCTCTGGTGCGAGAAGGCCTCCTCTTCAGAAACCTGGACAAGGCGGCCCTGCGGGAGCACGTGGCCTGTGGGGAGGACGCTGAGGCCCTGAGGGAACAGCTCCGGGAGAGGAAACTCGTGGCCTTTGTGGCCGAAGGGGCGATCCTCCCCCGGGAGTCGGGGATCTCCGACAGGCCTCTCAAGGAGGGTGCTGTTCCGTTCGAACCGCCCCCTTCCCTCGCGGTAACCCTGGAGCGGCCGAACAGGGGTCCCATCCGGGGGATGGGGATCCCCGAGGGGGTGACCCTCATCGTGGGCGGCGGCTATCATGGAAAGTCCACCCTGCTTTCAGCCCTTGCCCAGGGGGTCTACAACCACATCCCCGGCGACGGCCGGGAGTACGTGGTGACCCGAAGGGAGGCCGTAGTGATCCGGGCCGAGGACGGGAGGTTCGTTTGTGGGGTGGATATCTCTCCGTTCATCGACAACCTCCCAAACGGAACGGATACGAGGAACTTCTCTACCCAAAATGCCTCCGGTTCCACGTCGCAAGCGGCGAACATCATGGAGGCCCTGGAGGCCGGGGCCAAGGTCTTGCTTGTCGACGAGGACACCTCGGCCACCAACTTCATGATCAGGGACGAGCGGATGCAGGAGCTTGTGGCCAAGGAAAAGGAGCCGATCACCCCCTTCCTGGACAAAGTAAAACCCCTCTTCCGGGATTATGGGGTGAGCTCGATCCTGGTGATGGGGGGCTCTGGGGATTATTTCGAGGTGGCGGACACGGTGATCATGATGGACGCGTATCGCCCGGTGGACGTGACGGAGAGGGCGAAGGAGATCGTGCGGAAGCATCCCCTTAAGCGACGGCCTGAGGGGGGCGAGCACTTCGGGCCGATCCCCAAACGTATTCTCGATCTCTCCTCCATCCGTGCCCGCACAC
The DNA here is from genome assembly GCA_021163465.1 of Candidatus Bipolaricaulota bacterium. Classification (GTDB taxonomy): domain Bacteria; phylum Bipolaricaulota; class Bipolaricaulia; order Bipolaricaulales; family Bipolaricaulaceae; genus UBA3571. The sequence goes on along the minus strand of JAGGWU010000072.1, from coordinate 1,713 downwards.
CCCGGGGGAAGCTGAAGATCAGGGCCACAAAGATGGCGCTTCAGCTCGGAAACTCCGTGATCGACCTCTCTCGGATCCACCAGATCGCGGAGGTCCCTCAGGCCCGGGCCATTGGGTATATCCTGGCTTACATATCCGAGAACGCTCGGAGGTTTATGGGAAAGCCTCTGGTGGAGATCCTGGACGAGGTGGAACGCACGCTGGAGCGGGAGGGCCTTTGGCCTTTTCTTCCGGCGCGGTACGGGGATTTAGCGGCGCCGCGGCGCTTCGAGCTCGCCTTTGCGCTTAACCGACTCCGTACGCTCCGATTGCGTGACTGAAAGCGTTGCTCCAGGTTGAGACCCCATCGTTGCGGATGCCTTCGGCAACTGAACGATCACCGCCCTTTCGGCTACAGACTTTTCCGGGGTGGTTCCAGCTGGACCCTATTAAAATTTCGCGATTCACGGCGCGTGCCCGTGGAGGAAGGCCGGCAGCTCGAGGGATGCGGGCCCCAGCGAGCGTCGGGGTTTCCGTCCCAGGATAAAGTAGCGCTCGTTCCGGAGTCGGAGGAAATCGACCTCTTCGAAGAAGAGCCACAAGAAGGCCCCGACCTCCGCCAACCCCCACATGTAGGTCTCCATCTCCACGAGCTCCTCCGGCTTGCCGAGCTCGGTGTAGATCCGCCTGACCGTGCCCCGGTGGAAGTCGTAGCCGGCGTGAAAGCTCACGGTGAACTTTTCTTCAGTTGCTTCGGCCAGGGCCCATTTGTAGCCGATCATGAGGAAGATCCTGTACCTGCGGTCGGATTCCTCCACGGCGAAGATCCCCTCGTCCTCAAGGGCTTCCCCCACCGACGCCAGGAGCCTGGCGAACTCCCAGGGGTCGAAATGGGGCGTGGAGAGGCCGTACATGAGGACCAGGTCGTACTTCTGTTTCAGCTTGTGCACTTCGCGGGCGTCCAGGACCGCCGTTTTCACCCCCCGTCCGAGGATCCCGGTGCCCCACCTGCGCGCCTTCTCCAGTGCCTCTGCTCTCAGGTCGGTGATGGTCAAATCCACTGCGATGCCGCGCTGGCCGAGGACCTTTGCCAGCGCCACGCCCCCGAACCCCGTTCCCCCACAGACCTCGAGGACCTTGAGAGCTTTTTTGCCTTGGAGCCAGGGGTGTTGGGCGAGCTTTTCCATGGTGTCGACCGAGGCCTCGAAGTAGCGTTTTCCCCTTTCGCTTTCGGGATCGTCATGCCAGGGGAAGATCGAATAAAACCGATCGAGCCTCTCCTCGGAACGTCCTTCCATCATTCGCACCTTCCTTTCCCCACAGACGAGGTCAAGCACGGTCCCGGGCCTTGCCCCTGAAGGAGTTCGTTCACCCTTCGTTGTACTCCGGATGGGAACCTTTCGCCAGGGTGGGGATGTTCATAAAGAACAAGGTGGCCTTCTTATCGGTGTGTGCTTTGAGGATGAAGTCTTTCGGCCGTGCGGGGCCGGCCGCCTCCCGGAAGATATGGGGCAGGGCCTCCCGAACGGAAAACACCGTGCTTTCGGCGAGCTCATCCGCTGCTGGCCGCGGGAGGAAGCGGGCTGTGTGTCGTGATTTTGTAACGCCCGGTTTCGGGATCGACCAGCGAGATTTCGTAAACGGTTCCGCCCAGGGCTGCCACGAACCCCTCCTCCCCGAACACCGCACACGCCGACTCGCCCAGGCCCCAGCCGGTCCTGACGCCCGCTTCGG
>JAGGWU010000034.1 GCA_021163465.1 Candidatus Bipolaricaulota bacterium | reverse complement strand
CATCCCTCCTTCCTTAAGTTGTTTCACCAGTCCACCAATAGGAGGGATGCCGCACATCTTCAAGAACTCCTCGAAGGCCCCGAGGTCCGGCACCAGGGGTGGGTCACCATGTCTTGGCCCACTTACTTAGATCGCTTACAATTCTTTGGAGGTATGGAAGAATGAACCAGTTGAGGAACCTGCGTCCTCTTCTCTTCTTGCTGATCCTTGCCATCCTCGGCCTCATCATCCTCCAGGGCATCCGGCCCCGGGAGGAGGCCAAGGTGGGGTATTCTGACTTCGTGCGCTGGGTAAAGGAAGGCCGAGTAGCTGAGGTCATCATAAAGGGGAGCACCATTAAAGGCATCCTGAAAACAGGCGAGATCTTTATCACTACGGTAGATCCACAATACGAGAATCCCGTGGAGCTTTTGGACCAGTACAAAGTCCCCCGTCGCTATGAAGTGACCGGGGAAGGGTCGCTTTTGTGGCAGTTCGTCCTCTGGACCATCGTACCTATCGCGCTTCTTGTGGCTGTTTGGCTTTGGTTCATGCGCCGGATGCAGGCGGGGGGTGGAGCGCTTTCCTTCGCCCAGTCCCGGGCCAAGCTCGTTACCAAGGAATACACCCGGGTCACCTTTAAGGACGTTGCTGGGATCGACGAGGTGATCGAGGAGGTAAAAGAGATCGTGGACTACCTCAAAAACCCGGGACGCTTCGCCCGGCTCGGGGCCCGGGTGCCCAAGGGGATACTATTGGTGGGGCCGCCGGGGACCGGAAAGACGCTCCTTGCCCGCGCCATCGCCGGGGAGGCAAACGTGCCCTTCTTCTCCATCTCCGGTTCGGACTTCGTGGAGATGTTCGTGGGCGTGGGGGCGGCCAGGGTGCGGGACATGTTCCAGAAGGCCAAACAAAACGCCCCCTGCATCATCTTCATCGACGAGATCGACGCCGTGGGAAGGAAGAGGGGTGCGGGGATCGGCGGGGGACACGACGAGCGCGAACAGACCCTCAACCAACTTTTGGCGGAGATGGACGGTTTCGAGGGGAACTCGGGGGTCATCGTCCTCGCCGCTACCAATCGCCCGGACGTGCTCGATCCCGCCCTTCTGCGTCCCGGGCGGTTCGACCGGAAGATCGTGGTGCCGCTTCCGGACGTACGAGGAAGGAAGGCCATCCTTGAGGTTCACACACGTGACAAGAAGCTTGCCCCGGATGTGGACTTAGAGGTCTTGGCCAAGCGAACGCCGGGGTTTGCGGGGGCGGATCTGGCGAACCTCTGCAACGAGGCGGCGCTTCTTGCCGCCCGCCAGAACAAGGACTACATCGAGATGTCCGATTTTGAGGAAGCACTGGACCGAGTGCTTATGGGTTTGAAGCGTCAAGGGATGTACATCTCCGACGAGGAGAAGCGCATCATCGCATATCACGAATCCGGCCACGCGCTCCTTTCCAAAGTCCTTCCTCATGCCGACCCGGTGCACAAGGTGACCATCATCCCACGCGGCAGAGGGGCGCTGGGCGCTACCGTGCCCCTTCCCACCGAGGACCGTTACATCCTCACCAAGACACAGCTTCTGGACAGGATCACCATGCTCTTTGGGGGACGGGCGGCGGAGGAGCTGGTGATGGGCCAGGCCTCCACCGGGGCCCAGGATGATCTGAAGCAGGCCACCGAGCTTGCCAAAAGGATGGTGGTAGAGTTCGGGATGTCGGAAGATGTGGGCCCCCTCAGCCTCGCCGAAGAAAGGGTAAACGTCTTCCTCGGCGAGGAGATCGTAAAGAGTGAAGAGCACTCCGAAGAGTTAAACGCCGTGATCGATCGGGAGATCCGCCGCATCGTGGAGGAGTGCTACACCCGTGCCCGGTCGCTTCTAGCCCAATACCGCGAGGCCCTGGACAAGCTCGCTGCAGAGCTCCTTTCCCGGGAGACCCTGGATGGGACGGAAATAGACGAAATCCTCGCGGGGCTGATCCCCACTCCCGCTTCTTAACTGGCCTATTTCAGCCGCTTTTGCGCTTCCCGCAAACGCCCGTGGTGGTGTGCCAGGATCTCCGCCAAGGCGCTTACGGCGATGGAGCCGGGGTCCTTGCCGCCCAAGGGAAGCCCGACCGGGCAGTGGACACAAGAAACCCTTTCCTCCCTCACCCCTTCCGCCAGGAGTTGCTCCCTCATCTTTGCCCATTTGGCCTTTGATCCCACAAGGCCCACGTAGGCGGGCGTCTCTTTTCCCGAAAGGATCCCCTTCAGCGCTCGGTAATCGTCTTCGTGGGAGTGGGTACAGATGAAAGCATAGTCCCTCCCTTTGAGGTCGGGAACGGCGGCGTAGCTTGAAAGCAGGGTGACTTCCGGGATCTTTCCGCGGATATTTTCCCTCACGTCGTAGATGCGGATGGCAAAGGGCGCGGCGAGTTTAGCCAGGGAAAAGAGCTTCTCTCCCACGTGGCCGGCGCCGAAGATGTGGAGGGTTATAGGGGGCATAAGGAGTTCATAGAAGAGGGTGGCCCTGCCTCCGCAAACCATTCCCAGCTCTTCCAGGTCATACGTGCGCAAAAGGGTCCGTTTCCCTGTAGAAAGGAGCTCCTGGGCTTCCTCCGTTGCTCTCTTCTCCAGGGCCCCACCCCCGATCGTCCCCTCGATCCTCCCCTCGGGGAAGACCACCATTCTCGCCCCGGCTTCCCGGGGGACCGGTCCCTCGGCGGCGACGATGGTCACCACTACCGCCGATTTTCCCTCCCGTTCGAGTTCCGCGATGCGACCGAAGGTCCCAACCATCGGCCTGATTTTTACGATGCGAACCAGCTTCCCGCAAGGCGGCAGGGTCGCGCCGTACCGGCTTTCCCCCGGGCGCACGACGATTGTCATATAAAAGGCAATAGTTTCCTGTTAAAGCTGCTAAAACTATCGAACGTAAAAAGCGCACCTCCATCACATTCGTCCCCAAGTAAAGAAGGCTTGAACGGGAAGTCAGAGGTTCACCCTCGAATCTCGACGCCGGTGGTCCGGATGTAGGTGCGGGTGAAAGGGGGGGTTCCCCGTGCCTATGTTTTCCTTGATTGCTGCCGATTTCCTCTGAAGACCTTCAAGGCCCGTTCCAAATCCTCATCCACCAGGTGCACGTAAATCTGTGTTGTACTCAGTCGCTCGTGTCCCAAGGCCCGTCGCACGATCTCCACATTGCCGCAAGCGCGCAGGAGATCGGTAGCGAATGTGTGGCGTAGGGTATGGGGAGTGACCCGCTTCTCGATCCCGGCTTTCCGGGCATATCGTTGCACCATCATCTGGACGTAGCGGGCCTGAAGGGGTTTCCCATCCAACGTGCTGAAAACCCACGACACGGGTTTCCCCACAATTTCCGCCTGGCGTTGTCTCCAGTGCCTGAGGGCCTCGAGGAGCTCCTCACCAACCCAAAGGACACGATCCTTGGCCCCCTTTCCCCGCCGCACATGCAGACGTCCTGTCAAGAGATCTATGTCGCGCCATTCGAGGTTGAGGACCTCGCTTAGACGGAGGCCGGTGTCGAGAATAAGCCAGAGCATGAGGCGGTTACGCTCGCCGGTGGGGTACCGTGGATTGGGTTGTGTCAACAGCTTCCGTTGTTCCTCGTCGGTCAAGACAATGGGGATTCTCCGCGCCATCCCGGTCCCTTTAATTCGCTTTTTGATCCTTATGCGCACTATATAGCACCGAGGCCGATGCATCAAGCACACCGATAACATAAAGCGAACCGATTCACGAGACCGCTTTTTTTCCGTCTCACAACTTCCGAATGGCCCCTCCCGCTCAGAGGGCCGTATTTCCCCTCCGCGCTGCAGGGATAACCCGCGCTTTACCCTGCCCGGCCCAAAAGAGGCCCTCTCATTCGATGGCGTAGCGCTCGATGATCTTCTTTTCCTCGCCCTCTATCTCCGCTGAGACCTCGATGTAGCTTTTGAGGCCTGAGCGGGCGAGCTTCTCCTTGAAGAGGGAATCCAACTGGAAGATCCCGGCAGAGTTCGACATCCGCACCCGGATGTGGACGGGTTTTTCCTTCCCCTTCCGGATCTCCACCTTCTCGATGGCCAAAGCCGAGACGGTGTGGATGGTGGGAACCCCCACCCGGAAGGGGATCCGCGCCCGGCCTTTCTCCATGTCCAGGGCATCGGCTACCTTGATGATCCCCGCCTCCACGGTGAGGGGTTCGACGTCCTTTCGGTGGGCGTAGATGGCGTGGAGGACCTCGGCCATCACTTGGGTCTTCTGCGGCTCCTGGTAAATCCCCTCCAGGATCTCCTCTAGGATAAGGGGAGCTAGCGAAAGGGAGTGATACTCGTGCTCATGTCGGTGAACGGCGTGGCCGATATCGTGGAGGGCGGCCGCCAAAAGCACGATCACCCGGGCATCTTCATAATCGAGGCCGTGGTCGTAAGCCCCCAAACGCACCCCCGCTCCATGCAAAAGCTCCAGGATCCTCAATGCCATGCGAATGACGATCCTGACGTGCACAGGACCGTGATCGTTTATGTGCATGCGGTCGATCGCGGTGATGTTGGAGCAGGTCCACAACGCCTTGAGGCGCGGGGAGGCCTCGATCCTGCGGCGCACAAGCTGATACTTCGTCGGCTTTTTCGTTTCCTTGCCCATGAGGAAAGCTTACAATGCCCGCCACTCATGCCACCAGGGGGTGGGCTGCCGGGGGTGGTTTTCCAGAAGCAAACGCCGCAGAAAGCGGACCTCCTCCTCCAGATGGCGCAGAAGCTCTTGCGTTTCGGTCTCGCTCCGCGATTCTCCCGGCTTTTTTTCGGTGGGTTCCGCACTGGCGCGCAAGTATTTAGCAGCTTCTTTGACGGTTTTTCCACTTTCACATAAGGCTTGGAGGGCCCGCAGGAGCTCGAGGCCCCGCTCGTCCACGAGGATCCGGTTGTTGGGTCCCCGGTGAAGATAGGGTTCGATCAGATCCCTTATCGCTTCGATGCGGTTTCTGACCTGGGTTTCCGTCTTCAGTCCAAGCACCTTGACAAGCTCCCCGATCCCGTACATATCGGATCACCTCGCTTTATCCAGTTTACGATAAAGCTTGGCATGGCGGGGAGGAACCTAAGGGGGTAAGCTTCCGCGAACGATGCGGATACGGAAGCTAAGCGAGGCCCTGATCCGCAGGATCGCCGCGGGGGAGGTGGTGGAACGTCCGGGTTCGGTGATCAAGGAGCTCGTCGAAAATTCCCTGGATGCCAAGGCCACAACGATCGAGGTGGATATCCGGGGAGGGGGGGTGGACTTCCTCTCGGTCTCCGACGATGGGGAGGGGATGAGTCCTGAGGAGATGCACCTTGCGGTGGAACGACACACCACGAGCAAGATCGCCCGGGAGGAAGACCTTTTTTCCATAACCACCCTGGGCTTCCGGGGGGAGGCCCTGGCCGCGATCTGTGCCGTGTCCCGGACGCGGATCCTCTCCCGACCACACGGAAGTGACGAAGCGTACGAGCTTCTCCTTGAAGGGGGAAAGGTCGTGGGGGAGGGGCCCGCCGCCAGGCCCCCGGGTACTACGGTCGAGGTGCGGGATCTTTTCTACAACACTCCCGCCAGGAGGAAATTTCTCCGCTCTCCCAGGACCGAAGCCCGATATGCCCTCTGGCTCGTGCGGAGGATCGCCCTGGCCCATCCCCGGATCCGCTTCGCGGTACGTTCCGAGGGAAACCGCGTCCTCAGCCTCGCCCCGGCCACAGAGCCTTTGGGGAGGATCGCTCAGGTCTATGGGAGCAGCTTCGCCAAGCGGTTGATCCCGGTGGAGATGGAGGAACCCGGATATAAACTGCAGGCCTTCTTCGGCCCTCCTGAACTTTCTCGCCCTACCAGGGGCGAGCAGTTCCTCTTCCTTTCCGGACGACCGGTACAGGTTGGAACGCTTGGGGGGGCCGTCGAGGACGTTTACCGCCGCTACCTGCCCCGGGGTGGACATCCCGTCTTCTTCCTCTACCTGGACGTGGACCCCTTCTTTGTGGATGTAAACGTCCATCCGCAGAAACACCAGGTCCGCTTCCGCAACGAAGCTGCGGTGCGGGATCTGGTGCGTCGGGCCGCCTTGGCGGCCTTGGGGGGAAGGCTCGTTTCCCTTGTCCCCACGAAGCCTTCCCGTAAGGGGGAAGGGTTTCCCCGGGGCTCGGATATTCCCGCGGACTTGCCCCCCGAGCGGCCAACCCAGCAGGAAGCCCTGTTTCACCCCTCCCGACCGCAAGGGGGAAGGGAATGGAGGGTGTTAGGGCAGGTCCGCGCAAGCTACATCCTGGTGGAGACGGAAGAAGCCCTTGAGATCGTGGATCAACATGTGGCCCATGAACGTGTGCTATTCGAGAAGCTACAAGACCAAGGGAAAGTGCCCAGTCATCTCCTTCTGGTCCCTCAACCCCTGGAGTTTCCCCCCGATGTCGCCGGGGCCCTGAGGGAGGCGGCCCCCAAGCTCAGGCGCCTGGGGATCCACCTTGAACCCTTCGGGGAACGGGGTTTCCTCCTCAGGGGTTGGCCCGCCCCTTTGGTTGATTGGCAAGCCAGAAAGGGCTTCCGAGAGCCCCTGGAGGCCGCGGCCGAACGGGTCCTACGTGGGGGCGAGGTGCCGTTGGAGGAGCTTTGGCGGGAGATCGCTTGCGCGGGTGCCGTTAAGGCAGGGGAACCGTTGGATCCTGCGGAACAGGAGGCTCTGATCGCGGAGTGGAAAAACACAAGGGAACCCGCCCGTTGCCCTCACGGCCGCCCCGTTGCCCTGCGGATCCCGTGGGAGGAGCTCGCGAGGCGCTTTGGCCGCGGCTAAGCCACCACCTTAAGGGCGCCGGGGATCGCTTCCACCTGCAACCTCGTCACCCCTTCCGGCAAGATCTCCCCGTCCAGATGGGCGGGAAGAGGTCTCTCCAGTTCTATCCGCACCCTTTTTACGCGCACGCGCCTTACCTCCGAAAACCGGGAGTAGGTCCCATCGCGGAGGCTCTTAAGTACAGGGATGCGGCGCAGGATGGAAAGGTCGTCCACCACCACCATGTCCAAAAATCCGTCGTCGGGGCGGGCTCCCGGGGCGAGCTGGAATCCCCCAGCGAAGGGCCCGTTTTGTAACGGGAGGAGGACCACCCTGCCTTCGTACGAGAACCCCTCGGCTTCCACCCGGGCCTGGACCCCACGGAAGCGGAAGACCTCCAATACCGCCGCCCACAGGTACCCGAGTTCCCCACGCAGAAACCGCATCCTTTTGTAGTCCAGGGCGATCTGGCCGTCGATCCCGGCGCCGAAACAGTTGAAGAAAAACCTTTCCTGTGGGTCTTCGGTTATAACCTTACCCACATCCACCTTTTTCACCGTTCCCCGGCAGAGCACCTCCAGCGCCTGCGGCAAGGCTTTGGGGATCCCCAACGCCTTGCTGAAGTCGTTTCCCGAGCCGATGGGGAGGACCCCCAGGGCTATCTCCGTGTCCATCAAGGCTTGGGCCACCTCGTTCACCGTCCCGTCCCCTCCGGCGGCCGCGACCACGGAAAAGCCCTCTTTCCGGGCTTTCAGGGCGAGTTCCGTGGCGTGTCCCGGGGCTTCGGTACGGAAAAGGCTGAAGGAGACCCCACGAGCCCGAAGCCCCTGGGAGATCGCTTCCGCTTTCTCAGCGGCCCGGCCTCGATCGGCAACTGGGTTCAAAATCACCGCGATTCGCATCGTAAAAAAGGATACCCTCCTTTTGGGCAAATATAACATGAAATGGGACACCCCCTGCGGCCAGCTTGACCACAAGAGGTGATGCAAATGAAACTTACAAAACGCTCTATAAGTTTACCTCCTCCCTCTTCGAACGGGAAGACCGGGCAAGGATCTACCGCTTCCTGAAGAAGACCCCTCAAGGAAGCGCTCCTGCGGATGTTCTGCGAGGACGCTCCATTCGTCATCCGTGATCCCACCGAGATCCCTTCCACTGACATCTCCTGTCCCAACTCTTGTCTGAAGCTCAGCGTTTCGGGTTGACCGTAAAAAGGGGTCTGGCTATATTTGGGAGCAGTTGGGTCCGTAGCTCAGGTGGTCAGAGCGCACGCCTGATAAGCGTGAGGTCCCTGGTTCGACTCCAGGCGGGCCCACCAGCGGGGTGGGAAGTGGCGGGGAGATTTAGTTTTGATTCTTTCAAGCAAAGGAGGTTTAAAAATGCTCAAAATGGCGGTGTTTGTGGATGTCCAGAACGTTCAAGAAACTTTCGAACGCCAGGGCTTTGGTGTGCGTTACGATGCCCTGAAGGATTACATTTTGGACCATTTCAATCTCGGCATAGATGAGGTAAAGTTCATAGCCTTTGTTCCCTATAAACGCGATGAAGATAGGCGCATTCGCCTCATCGACGCTCTGGCCTTCATGGGCTTCCGAGTGATTTCCAAAGTGATCCGGGAGCATCCCGATGGGGGTCTCAAAGCCAACATGGACGTGGAATTGACCTTGGAGGCGGTGCTCCTTTCCGAGCGCATCTCTCAAGCGATCTTGGTAAGCGGTGATTCCGACTTCGTTCCCCTGGTTTCTTACCTTTCGCGTAAAGGGATCAGGGTGACCGTCATCGGGCCGGGGCGCGCCTCTACCTCGGTGGAACTCATCCGCATGGCCGACGATTACATCAACATGGAGGAAATCCCCAACGTCTTGGTCTCACGGGCAGTGCGGGAGCCGGAGTTCCCCCAGCCCTACGAGCCGGGGACCGTTCCCCATGTGGAATCCATCCCCGAATCGGAGCCCCCTCCCGAAGGGTCGGATCTCTGAAAGAGAAGAATCGCGGAAAAGGACCACCCCTGGAGCAAAATGGAAAGTTTCCGTGAAAAGTTCAGCTTTCGATGCCCGTGGTTTCACGTGGGGGAGCTGGGAAAGATCACCGAAAAGATCCACGCCGGCAAGGTCAAGCGGTTTCCCTTTCCCTATGCCGTTTTTCCTCGAACTCCTCGGGCGTGAGATAACCAAGTGCTGAATGGATCCGCTTTCTCTGGTAGACCTCCTCGATGAACTCCCCGATCCTT
>JAGGWU010000102.1 GCA_021163465.1 Candidatus Bipolaricaulota bacterium | reverse complement strand
TGCCTGTACAGGGCCCGGGTGCCGCCCCCTTCCGCGATCACCTGCAGGGTCCGGGCCGGATCGGGGGCTTTGGCCCCAAATAGCCAATCCACCCCGTGGTCAAGCAATCCCGGCCACATGGGGGTGGAGGGGCCGATCACCGCGGTCCGCCCCCGGCACAGTTCCAATAGGTGCCCCACCGTCTTGTTGGCGAAGGCCGCGCCCGTGATGAAGACCACGTCACATCGGGGAAGTTCCATCTCCACCGCCCAGTCGGGGAGCACCCCCGGCCGCGAGGGATCCCGTTCGAAGACCAACACCTCCTTGACCCTCCCCTCGAGGGCCCGGATCAGGGGACCGATGTAGCCCACCACGCCCACCACGTGTGTACTTTCGACCCCCAGGGCCTCCAGCGGATCCGGCGATGGCCGCACACCCTCCCCCAAGACGGCGTTCACCGTCGCCAAGCCCAGGGTCGAATCCAGAGGATTCGGAGAGAGGAGACCCCGGGCGAGTTCCGTAGCCCGCCTTCCCGCCAGTTCCCCCGCCGCGGGGTGGGTCCGACATCCCCAAACGCCGTGGGGAGTAGCGGCGAGACCGAGGGAGCCGTCGGAGAGGAGCACTGCGGAGTAAGCGAGCCCGATCACGATCCGCTCCACCTTCAGCTCCGAAAGCCGCCCCTCGGCCGCGTCGAGGAGCTCCTCGATGGGGGAAACCATCTTCATCCAAGGGACTCCCGGCACTGGCGGCAGAGGCCGATCCCCTGGATCACGGCCTCCTCCAGGCAGAAGCCGTGGGCCTCCGCGGTCCGCCGGAGCCCTTCCTCCAGGTCCTGGCTCCTGAACTCGATCACCCGCCCGCAATTCCGGCAGACGAGGTGGCCGTGGTGACGCCGTCGTCCAAGATACGGCTCGTAAATGGCCCCGCTCGTCCCCGCCAGGATACAACGGCGCACCAATCCTGCCTCCGCCAGGAGCTCCAGGGTGCGGTATACGGTGGCCACCGATGCCCCCTGCTCCCGCAGGGCCCCCCAGAGCTCAGTGGCACTGAAGTGGCCGGGCATGGAAAGGGCGCGTTCCGCGATGAGGAGCCGGGTCTTGGTGACCTTGAGCCCGCGGCGCCGCAGGAACCCCTCGAAGTGGGCCAAGGCCTCGGCGACTTCCGTTATCTCCTGCTCCTCTTTCAGCCTCATCTTGCTAGCTCCCCCCGGAGTTTCCCCCAGATCCCCTGGATCGCGGCCGCCGCCGGGCCGTCGGAATGGACCACCACCGGGGCGCCCGCGAGCTGGGCCGCCGTTACTCCCTCATCGTAGGGGATCTCCCCCAGGTACGTTATGCCCTCCCGGGCTGCCGTCTCCCGGATCTCTTCGGCGAGCCGCGGGCTTAGATCGGCCTTGTTGAGGGCCAGGAACAGGCGGCTCCCGAAGTGGCGCGCCACCCCGGCCACCCGGAGGAGGTCGTGCAACGCCGAGCGACTGGGTTCCGCCACGATCAGGGCCGCATGGGCTCCGGAAAGCGACGCGATCACCGGGCACCCGATGCCGGGACTCCCGTCGATGAGGAGAAGCGAGGCCCCTTCCGTTCGGGCCACCCCCCGGGCACGCATCTTCACCCGGGTGACCAACTTCCCCGAGTTCTCCTCGCCGGGGAGGAGCTCCCCGTGGACCAGGGTCCCGTAGGGGGTGCGGGATACGTAGATCCAGCCCGACTGTCTTTCCTCCATCCGGATCGCCCCCGCGGGACACACGTGGGCGCATGCCCCACAGCCCTCACACGAGAGGGGGTCCACATAGTAGAGATCGCCCTCGGCGCGGATGGCATCGAACCGGCAGGCCTCAGCGCAGGCCCCACAGGCGACGCACTTCCCCCGATCGATGGCCGCGGCCTCGGAGCCCCGGTATGGCCGTTTCTCCACCACCTCGCCCCCGAGGAGTATATGGAGATTCGCGGCGTCCACGTCGCAATCGACCACCACCGCCCCCTCGGCCAGGGCGGCGAAGGACCCCACCAGGGTGGTCTTTCCCGTGCCTCCCTTTCCGGAGATGACCACCAGCTCGGTCATCTCCCCGCCCCCGCAAGGGACGCGATCCCCTGGTACAGGGCGCGGAACCTCCCTTCCCACTCCGGGAAGGCCGAGACCAAGGGGATCCCCTCCGCGTAGGCCGCGGCGATCCGGCGGTCCATGGGGATCCTGAGGAGCACTGGGATCCCCTCCTCCCTGAGGAAGCGCTCCACCGAATCATCGCCGATTCCGTAGCGGTTGATCACGGCCCCCGCCGGGATCCCAAGCTCCCGGGCCACGGAAAGGGCTAACCGGAGATCATGGAGGCCAAACGGAGTGGGCTCGGTAACTAAGAGCACGAAATCGACCCCTTTCAGGGTCTCGATCACCGGACATCCAGTCCCCGGGGGAGCATCCAGGATGACCAGATGATCCGGTGACATCTCCCGCTTCAGTTGCCGGATGATGGGGGTGGCCATGGGCTCCCCCACGGCCAGGATCCCGCGTCCAAAGCGGATCGGCCCCGCGCGGCCCCATTCCAGCCGGCCGATCTCCCGGGGGACTTCGGAGATCGCCCCCACGGGACAGACCATGGCACAGAGGCCGCAACCGTGACAGAGCTCGGGATGAAAAAGGACCCGATCTCCGATCACCGCCAGGGCCCCGAACCGACACGCCTTGGCGCAGGCTCCGCAACGGGTGCACCGGTCGAGATCGATCTCGGGGACGGGGATCTCCACGGGACGGCTCCCCTCGATGGCCGGGGAGAGGAAGATGTGGGCGTTGGGCTCCTCCACATCGCAGTCGAGGAACTGGACCCCCTCGTAGAGGGAGAGGGCGAGGCTCACCGCCACGGTGGTCTTGCCCGTGCCCCCTTTTCCGGAGGCGACGGCTATCCGAACGCCACCTGTGACGCGTGACGGGCGAGGGGTGACGCGATTAACGTCCACAATTCCCGCCGTGATCGCAGGGGGCGACGCCACCCAGGCGTCCCTCCTCCCAAGCGCGGATGGCCTCGCCCACCGTGCCGGAGGCGCCGGTCACCACCTCGATCCCGTAGCTCGCCAGAAGTTCCACGGCACGTCGGCCGATTCCCGAGCAGATAACCAGGTCGACGCCCGCGGCGGCGAGATGTTCGGCGGGGAGCCCCCTTCCTCCCATGTGCTCGGACTCGTTGGGGATGACTTCCACGGCGCCCGTCTCGGTGTCGTAGACGGTGTAGGTGGGAGAACGGCCGAAGTGCTCCCCAACCAGGTCCTCCAATCCTCCCTGTCCGGCGCTGGGGACACAGACCCTCATCGCCTCACCAGACCCACGGATACGGGTAAGGGCCGTACCAGCGCGGTTGCCACCAGGGGTACGGGGTGTACCAGGCGTAAGGCGCGTAGTAACCGAACCGCCACCAGCCACGGGGAAGCCAGGGGAAGGTGCGGCAGAAGGGGTAGGGGTTGCCCCAACCGCCCCAGCCGCGTCCCCTTCCCCAGGCGCCTCGTCCGCGTCCATACCATCCCCACGGCATCCTCACTCACCTCCCTTCAGCTCGTCGAGCTTCCGGCGTACCTCCGCGAGCTCCTGTTCCAGCCGACTCAGGCGCTCCCGGAGCTCATCTATCTCCATCGGACCTCCGGGTGGGGGAGGGGGCGCATAGCCCCAGGCGCCCCGCCCCATCCCTCGACCCCGGCCCATTCCCGGGCCGATGCCACCGGGAGATGGGGGAGCAGCCATGGGGGCAAGTTCCCCTTTCAGGTACCGTTCCACCGCTTCCCGGACGGTGAGGCCCGCAACCGGGATCGCCTTCACCCCTGCTTGGGCCAGGACCCCGGAGGCATTGGGGCCGAAGTTGCCGGCGAATACGGCCTCGGCCCCCCGTTCCACCGCCAATTGGGCCGCCTGGATCCCGGCCCCGGAGGGAGCAGCGGTGTAGGGGTTATCGATCACGGTGGCCTTCTTTATTTGGTCGTCCTCTACCTCCACCACGGTGAAGGTGGGAGCCCGACCGAAATTGGGGAATACCCGGTCTCCCGGACCCCCTGCATTGGTGGCCGCCACGAGTATCCGGGTCATCCCTCCCCCTTGGAAAGTTCCTCCAGCCGCTCCTTGATCGCCCGGAGCTGGGCCTCCAGGGCCCGGGCCTGGGCCTCGAGCCAGCTGAGCTCCTCCTCGCGGCTCGGCGGGGTCCAGCCCCACGGGCCCCATGCCCACGGGCGGGGCCATACTCCCTGCTGCGAGAGCCAAGAGGCGAAGTTCCCGTACTGACCGGTGCCCAAGAGGTAAGCCGCGCCCGGGGGCAATCCCCCCCAGCCCGGCGAGTAGCCGAACCTCATCCAACCGGGAAGGCCGGTGAGGTAGAACATGTGACGCCAGCGCATAGGGATCACCTCCGAGAGGGAATTATAAGCATAAGCACAAAATTTGGCAAGGCCCGAATTTCCCCGCTATACTGAGTTTATGCCGAGGCCGCCCAAGCCGCGCCGTTGTTGGGGCCCTCCGCCCCACGAGGTGTTCAAGCCCGTCGGGATCCCCATGGGCCGCCTCCAGGTGGTGCAACTGGCCCTAGACGAGCTCGAGGCCCTGCGCCTGTGTGACCTTCTGGGGTTGGACCAGGAGACGGCGGGAATGCGCATGGGTGTCTCCCGGGGCACGGTGCAGCGGCTGCTTTCCTCCGCCCGGGCCAAGGTGGCGGATGCCCTGGTGAACGGGAAAGCGTTGGTGATCGTGCGTACCCCCTACGTCCAGTTCCACCGGGGCGCCGGCCCGGGCCCCCACCGCCACCGCGGTCCACCGCCCTGAAACCGCCGCTTCCCCTGAGCTTGTGAC
Organism: Candidatus Bipolaricaulota bacterium; assembly: GCA_021163465.1. GTDB lineage: Bacteria > Bipolaricaulota > Bipolaricaulia > Bipolaricaulales > Bipolaricaulaceae > UBA3571. The sequence goes on along the minus strand of JAGGWU010000102.1, from coordinate 5,907 downwards.
TCATGTCTGAAGCTCAGCCGGGCATCGGTCGCCCATGGAGTTTCTCACGAGCGAGGGGGTCACCCCCAAAAACGTCGAACACGGCCACAAGAGCGGTTCCGTTTCAGGGGCGCAGGCCCGTTGGCGGAAGCGGGATGTGATGTCTAATACGTTGGTGCTTACCTCAATCCTTGCCGACTAATAAGTGGTAAACTGTTCCCTGTGGGGCGACTCCGGGTCGGATAGATCACACCAACTTCCGCCCGGACTTTTTCCGGGGAAGCGACGCGTGGAGGAGTGGGGCATGGGGAATTATGTGAAGATGGGGGCCTTGGCCGAAATACTTCTCGTTGCGGCCATTTGGTCTTCCTCATTTGTCGGAGTTAAGGTCGCTCTCAGGTACATAGGTCCCCTAACCGTGGCCGGGCTTCGTTATTTCCTGGCATTCCTCCTCCTTGCTCCCTGGTTGCGGTCCCGGCACGTGGGACTTTCCCCACGGGTGTGGCGGAGACTCACCGCGATCGGGTTGGCCCAATATGTGGTGGGCAATGGCGCCCTTTTCTACTCCCTCCAGAGGCTCCCAGCCACTGCCGGGTCCCTCAGCCTGTCGCTTGTCCCGATCGTCGTCCTCCTCCTCGAGGCGGTGCGGCTTCGGGAGCGACCGGGGTTACTCCCGGGCTTGGGCGTGGCGCTGGGCGTGGGGGGCAGCTTCCTTTTCTTCTCTCCGTCCGTTTGGCCGAAAGATCTGGCGGCGCTCGGCGCCCTCGGGATCGCGATCCTCGCCTTTTCCGTGTGGCCGGTAATGGGGAGGGAGATGGCCCACGGTCGAGAAGTCGGAACAATCCCGTTGACGGCGATCCCCCTCGGGCTTGGGGGTGGGGTCCTCCTGATTTTGGCCCTCGCGGTGGAGGGACTGCCGCGGATGCCCCTCCTGGGATGGGGAGTGGTCCTCGGCTTGGCGGCCATCAACACCGCGCTGGCATACTTGCTGTATGCCCATGCCCTGCAGCACCTCACCGCCACCCAGGCTAATGTGATCTTGAACTTAAGCCCTTTGGGCACCGCTGTCATCTCCTGGCCGACGTTGGGGGAGCGGATAAAACCAGTTCAATACCTCGCCATCGTCATAATCATCGTCGGGGTGGCGATGGTCCAGATGCGGAAGGATCTGGGAAGTCGATAAGAGGGCTCGGTCGTTGGATGGCCCTTTTCGCCAATCGGGCTTTACCCATCCAGGCGGATGAGGTGAGGATCCTGGCTCTGGATATCTGGAGCGGGCAGGGCCTTCGGTGAGCCAAGGGGAGATCGTCGGTCACGAGCACCAACGCCCGCTTCACCAACTAAAAACCGATCTCCGTATCCACCTTGGTCGACAAGGCTTTGACAACAAGCTCTTACCCGGTCCTCTCCCCCAGCTTCGCCGCCCGGCTTGCAGCCGTCGATCTTCCCGGTGAAGCCGCTTGTTCTCCTTCTCCAGCTCTTGATAGAAAAGGCTCACGGCCCCAGAATGGGGTCACCGAACGTAATCTGAATCATAAAGGCATCCCCTCCGTGGCCCTTGCCTTCTGGCACTACCCTGGGAAGGAAAGCCCCGTCCGGAGGCTTCCCACGCTTGCGCGGTAGGAACTCACAGCTTTCCGAGAGGAGTTCGCTTCCGGGTTGAGCGAACTGCGAGGGGAGATAAAGGCCCCTCATCTAGTGAGGATCACCCCGCGTTTCGGCACAGAGGTCTTCGTCCAACTCCGCTCGGCATGGGCGAGCAAGGGGACGAGCGCGGGAAGCATCCACCCCCGGAAGTTCTCCCCGGTCCCATCGAAGAGGAGGACCTCCGTGCCCCTCTTCACGCCCGGGACCCCGGATACATCCAGGATGGTTCCGTCCATCCCGACCCGGCCCCAAACGGGCGCTTGAGCACCGTTCACCCAAGCCCACCGCAGCCGATCGCTCAACCCATGGCGATATCCCGCTCCCAGCAAGGCCAGACGCACCGTTTCGGGGGAAGGGTGGTCCCGCAATGCGATCACCTCGCTCCACACCCGGGCCACGGGGCGCAGTCCCCACTCCCGCCAGAACCGGTCCACGTACCCATAGGCGGCCACGCCGATCCGCACCAAGTTGAAAGGCTCCGCCGAGGTCTCCGGAAAGGAGAGGAATCCCGCCGAGTTCGCGATGTGCACAAACGGTAACCTTATCCCCCGCCGTTCGAGCCGCAGGATGAGCTCCCGGAAGCGGGCTATCTGGGCAGCGGTAAGGGCGATCTCCTCCGGCCGGTCGCTGTGGGCCAGGGGGAGATACGAGCAGATCCCCACAGGCTCTATATTGGAGAGGAAGGAGAGCTCCCGCACCAGACCTTCCACTTCTTCGGGGCGGAACCCAAGGGGGCCCGGGCCGCCGTCCACCAGGATGTGTACGAACGCAGAGGTCCGGGCCGCGGCCCGCGCCGCCTCCCGGAGGTATGCCCAATCCGCGACCACGAGGTGATACCCCTCCCGGATCGCTACGGGGAGGTCCTGGGGGGAAAGAAGGCCCATGATCAGGATGGGTTTATCTATCCCCAGCGCCCGGATCGTTCGGGCTTCGGCCAACGTCTCCACCCCGAACCAATCCACCAGGTCGGCCGTCGCCTCCACCACGCCCCCCAAGCCATGACCATAGGCATCCCCCTTGACCACGAAGAGGAGGGCCGTTCCGCTGCGGAGCTCCCGGAGCCGCCGCAAGTTATCCCGCAGCGTCTCCAGGTTTACCTCGGCATACAGCATGTTAAGCAAATTGGAGCCGGTTTTACGCGCCCACGGAAGTCCATAGGTACCGAACATAACGGACATCTGTCCCGAAACCTTGGGGCCGCGCCCTGGGATAAGATCTCTGGGGATGAAGTTCGATCCTGAATGGCAAAGGGCTTTGGAGGAACTCCTCCGGGGGGAGATCCGGGCGGTGGTCCTCATCGGGGGCATCGGAGCCGGCAAGACCAGGGCCGCCGAGGCGATGGCCAGAGCCCTTCGGGCACGGGAACAGCGGGTGGGAGGGGTAATCTCCCCCCGGATCCTGCGGGATGGCGTCACCCTCGGCTACCGGGTACGGGATCTCCTTACGGGGGAGGAGATGCCCCTTTGCTCCCGGGAACCCCCCGGGATCAGGTTCCGCCGGTTTTTCTTCTCCCCGGTGGGACTTCGGTTCGCCCGGGAGGCGATCCTCCGGGCGGTGAGGGAAGCCGAGGTATTGGTGGTGGACGAGGTGGGGCCATGGGAGTTGGAAGGCGGGGGGTTCGCCCCCGCGTTGGAAAAGGGCCTGGAGACGGGAACCCCCCTGATCCTCACGGTTCGCCCCCACCTGGTGGAGGTGGCCCTGAAGGAGTTCGGGCTGCAGCGGGCGCGGCTACTCCGCCTTTGAGCCTCAGCCCACCACGAAGGCCTCGCCCCGGATCTCCTCCTTGAACCGCTCCAACGAGAGCTTCTCCAGGATCTCCGACACGATCCCCTTCTCGATGTAGTCCGCGAGATGCCGGGCCACCGCGGGGGCGATCATGAACCCGTGGCCGGAGTAACCGTTGGCCTGGATGAAGTTCTCCAGGCCCGGGGTGGGACCGAGGACGGGCTGTGCATCCGGGGTCACGTCGTAAAGGCCCGCCCACTGCCGCAGCACGGAAAGCTGTCCCAGGGCCGGCACGTACCGGAGGAGCTCCCGGGCATAGCGCCGGAGGAACCCCAATGAGGAGGAGATGTTGTACCCCGGTTTTTCCTCGGGATCCCCGATCCCCCCGATGATCTGGCCTTCCTTGGTCTGGGAGAAGTAAATCCCGTTGTGGATCGAGATCACCATCACGTCCATGAAGAACTCCACCGGCTCGGTGATGGCGATCTCGTGGCGGATCGGCTGGTTGGGGAGTTCCACCCCCGCCATGCGGGCGATCTCCCTCGACCACGCCCCGGCGGCGTTCACCACCGTGCCGGGAGCTACGTCCCCCCGGCTCGTGCGCACCTTCACGATCCGCCCCTCCTTTACTTCCAAATCCACCACCTCGGTGAACTTCTCCAGCACCACCCCCCGTTCCCGGGCCCGGGCGAGGTACCCCTCCACCACCCGGAACGGGTTGGCGTGGGCGTCGGTGGGGCAGTATGTGGCGCTCACGATGGTGGTCTCGTCCAACAGGGGGAGGACTTCTTTGGCCTCCCGGGGCGTAAGGAGCCTGGAGGGGAGCCCCAACTCGTTCTGGAGCGCCACGGCCTTGCGCTGGGCTTCCCGCTCCTCTTCGGTCTCTGCCAGGATCAGATACCCGCCCTGGATGAACTCGATATCCACCCCGAGCTCCTCGGAGAGGGTCTCGTAGCGGTTCACCGCTTCCATGGCGAGGCGGATGTTGTGGGGGGTGGTGAACTGTTGGCGGATCCCCCCGCCACAGCGGCCGGAAGCGCCGGAGCAGGGGAACTTCCGCTCGAAGATCAATACATCCCGGATGCCCCGCCGGGCGAGCTCATATGCCAACGCCGCGCCCGTGACGCCGGCCCCGATGATCACCACATCGGCGGAACGTTTCATCTCCCCCTCCAGAGATCGAACGGGGTGGGGATCAATGGAGGCCGAATGGAGATCTCCTCCATTACCTCATCAAGGGGCCTTCCCGTCTCCCGGGAAAGGATGCGGGCAAGAAGGGGAAGACAGGTACGCCCCTGACACGGCCCCATCCCCACCCGAAGCTTTCGCTTGAGTTCCTCCAGGGTGTCGTAGCCCTCCCGGATAGCCCGCACCACTTCCGATAACGTGACCTCCTCGCAGCGGCAGACGATAGGATCGTCCCGTGAGGGGTGACGCGTGACGGGTGACGCGCGACGGTTCATGGAGACCTCCTTATCGCTCGCACCTCCCACACGAGTTCCTCCGTGGGGAGTTCCACGGTGACGGTCCAGGTGGTCCCGGCCCGTCGTGTCCGTACCACCCTTCCCCGGCCGAGGACCCTTCCCTCCCGGGAGAGGAGCTCCACCTCCTCCCCGTTTTCGGGCACCGGGAGGAGCTCGTGTGGGACGGTCACCCGGGGACGGCCCCCCGAGAGGTCGAGGAGGAAGATGGCCAGCCCGGGGCATACCCCGACGCAGGCCCCGCACCCCGTGCACCGCTCGAACTCCAGGACAGGGGGGTTGGTGATGGGATCTCCCACATGGATGGCCCCCACCGGACACGCTTCCTCACAGGGGTTGCAGGGGATCTCCTCCACGCACTCGATGACGGCACAGGGGCCGCGCTGCAGCCTCTCCCGGGGCGGAATCCTCCCCGACAGATCGTCGATAGAAAGAACCCCGGTCCTACGGTATTCAGCCAACGGCCACCTCCTTCATCAGCGAAAAGACCTTTTCCTTGCCGGCCCGGGGACGCTCCCCGAAGGGGCCGAGCCGCAACTTCTCCAGAGATCTGTGGACGCGCTCGATCTCCGCCTCCAGCTTTGGTCCCCGCCGGGAAAGGAGCGAGAGCGCCGCCAACTCCCCCTCCAGCATCGCGGTCGACGCCTCGCCGATCCCGGCGCAATCCCCGGCCACGTATATCCCGGGGATGGTGGTCTCCATGAGGGGACTGTGCAGGGGGACCCTTCCACCCAGCTCCGGGACATAGGCCATCCGGGCCCCGGCCTGCTCCAGGAGCCGAGTGGAGGGGGTGAGCCCCACGGCGAGGCAGATGAGGTCTACCTCCAGTTCGCGCCCGGTGCCGGGGATGGGGTTGAAGTGTTCATCTACCTCGGCGATCACGGCCCCTTCCACCGTTTCCTCCCCCAAGGCTCGGATAACGGTGTGGCGGGTAAGGATCGGAACCCCCAGGCGGCGGATCTTGGCGGCGTGGACGTGGTATCCTCCGATCTCGGACATCGCCTCCACCACCGCCGCCACCTCCACTCCCGCCTGCAACAGCTGGTAGGAGACGATCAGGCCCACGTTCCCCGCC
>JAGGWU010000113.1 GCA_021163465.1 Candidatus Bipolaricaulota bacterium | reverse complement strand
CGGGTTCGATCGATATGTTGGGGTGCATTTGGGGGAGTTCGGGCGGGTGTCCTTGGGGGTGATCCTTGGCGTGATCGTCTATCTTCCCTTCGCGGGACGCCATTCCATCCGGGTCGCACTAAGGGGGCTCTTCAGCGGAGCCGGTTGAGGACCATTTCGGTATGCTCCCCCAGGCGAGGCGGGGGAAGGGACGAGGGGGGCTGGGCTTGTGGCAGGGGACAGACCACCGTTTTGTAGCGCCCCACCGTAGGATGTTCCACCTCTCTCAGCAATCCGTCCATGATCCCTTCGTCCCCGAAAAGCTCGGCCAGGGAGTTCACCGGTCCGGCCGGAACCCCGTACTTCTTTAGCAGCCTGATCCAATACTCACGCGGCTTTTCCCGGAAGATCCCGGCAAGGAGCGACACCAAGATCTCCCGATGTTCCACTCGGGCAGGATTGGTGGCGAAGCGGGGGTCCAGGATGAGCTCCGGCCTTCCTATGGCTTCGCATAGGCCCCGGAACTGGACATCGGTCCCCACCACCACAAACAGGCCGTCGGCGGCGGGAAAGGCTTGGTACGGGACGATGTGGGGGTGACCGGTCCCCAACCTCCTTGGCTCCTTTCCGGTCAAAAGGAAGGCCTGGCCCACATTTATCAAGGCGGCGACGGAGCAGGCACATAGCGAAAGGGGCACCATACACCCCCTACCGGTCCGCTCTCGTGAAAGGAGGGCCGCCAGGGCCCCGGAAAGGGCGGCCCAAGCACAAAGCACGTCCACGAGGGCCACCCCACCTTGGCCGGGCGCTCCCCCTCGCCCGTGACGGCCATGAGTCCCCCCATGGCCTGGACCAGGGCGTCGAACCCAGGCTCCTCATGATACGGGCCGGGGGGAAACCCGGTGATGTGGATGTAAATTATCCCTGGGTTTATGGAACTTACCTCAGGGTAGGTGATCCCGAGTTTCCGGGTCGTGCGGGGAAGAAAATTGTGGACAAGCACGTCCGAGACCCTAATGAGCTCACGCAGGGTCGCCATTCCCTCCTCATCGGCCAGATCCAGTGTGATCCCGTATTTGCCACGGTTCACCGCGAGGGGAAGTAAGCGGACTCACCCCCCACAAAAAGGGGCCCCCAACGGCGGGTTTCGTCACCAACCCCGGGTCGCTCCACCTTGATGACCTCGGCTCCCAGATCCGCCATCCACATAGTGGCCAAAGGCCCGGCCAGAATCCGGGACAGATCCAGGACCTTCGTCCCCGCGAGGGATTCTTAGGAAAGCCCCACCCGTTCCCGGGCTTCACGTATTACTTCCCGGGCGATCTTGCGGGCGCGCTCCGCCCCTACGGCCAGGATCTCCTTTACCTCACCCTGCTTCTCCAACTCATGGCGCCGCTCGCGGATAGGGGCTAGGAACTCCATCAGATAACGGTAAAGCGTCTCCTTTAGATCCCGATAAAGCAGCGTGCCGGCCTTGTGCTTTTTCCGGAAGTCCTCCACCACATCCGCGGGAGCCACGAGCTCCAGGAGCAAAAAGAGGTTGGCCACCCCCGGGGACATCTCCTGTCCCGGTTTGAGCCCGACATCGGTGACGGCAGAGCGGATCTTACGGTAAATAGATTCCTCGTCTTCCATGAGGCCGATATAGTGTTCCGGGCCATAGGATTTGCTCATCTTCCGGGAGGGATCGGCCAGGGACATGATGCGAGCTCCTTTGGAAAGGATGGGCTGAGGTTCGGGGAAGAGCTCCCCGAAGCGGTGGTTGAACCGCCGTGCGATCCTGCGGGAAAGCTCCAGGTGTTGGAGCTGATCCTCGCCCACGGGGACGTGGTCCGCCAGATAAAGGAGGATGTCGGCGGCCTGGAGCACGGGATAATAAAAGAGCCCTGCGTTCACAAACTCCTGTTCCTTTGCCTTTTGCTTAAATTGTGTCATCCGAGTGAGATCCCCGTATGAAGTTACGCATCCCAGGATCCAGCAGAGCTCGGTGTGTTCCGGAACGTCGGACTGCACAAAGAGTATGGACTTCTCGGGATCGATACCGCAGGCGAGGAGGTCCATGGCCAGAGACTCCTTCGCCCGCCGCATCTCAACGGGGACCATTCCCTCGTTGGTGAGGGCATGATAATCCACGATGCAGTAGATGCACTCGTTTCCTCCCTGGAGTTCCACCCACTGCTTTATCGCCCCGAAATAGTTGCCCAAATGCAGAACCCCGGTGGGCTGTATCCCGGAGAAGATGCGCATGGATCACCTCCTGTGAGGGGATAAGCTGAGGCTTTCGGTAAAAAGGGCTTATGGCCTTTAGTTATGCCAAAGACAACCTCCTCGCAGCATCTCCGCCTCCGCGGGAATTATAAAGGGGCTTGGGTTGAACGGGGTAAAAAAACGCCGCGCTTTCCACGCGGCGCAACTGTTATATATGACACCCCGCCCCAGGTGTCAAGGGTCCGATGTGCCTCATTGAAAGTGTTACTGAAGGGAGGGAAGGTTACTCAAAAAGGAGTTACTCCGAGGAGGCATGATT
>JAGGWU010000092.1 GCA_021163465.1 Candidatus Bipolaricaulota bacterium | reverse complement strand
GTACTTTCCCGGGCCTTGGGGGAAGGGGAGGCCTTGCAGTCGCTCGGGATCATCACCTCCCTTTTGGGGCTGGGAGCGGGGCTTCTGGGGTATCTCACCGTCCCCGAGCCCAAGATCCCCCGTCCCCGGCGCACCTTCATCGGTACGATGGTGGCGGTGGGGAACTTCCTGGTGGAGCGTTTCCGCTACGCCCCGACCCGGATCTATTACCGCTTGGGCCCCCTCCAGGTCGTGCGGATCCTTCAAGGCAAGACGAAGATCGGCCCCGATCTTACCCTGTACTTCTACGGGGCGCTCCTTGCGGCCACCGGGTTCTCCGTTTTCTTCGTGCCCCTTCCCCTTTACCTGCGGGCGGTGTTGGGGGTTCCCAACGGTCTTGTCTTCGCCCTTTACATCCTCCACAACGGCATGAACGCCTTCTCTTACGGTTGGGCGCAGCGCCTGATCCTCCGGATCGGCCACCGCCCGGTTTTGGGACTCGCGCTCTTTGTGCGCAGCGTGGCCTTCCCCCTTTTCGGGGTCTTGTCCGTCCTCCCGGGGCTGCACCTCGTGCTCGTGCCGGTCTTCTTCCTGATAACGGGCGTGACCTGGGCCTTCTTCCAGCTGGCCGGGACCGCGATCGTCACCCGGCTTGCACCCGCGGGCAGCAAAGGGGAGGCCATGGGGATCTACAACGCCCTCCTCGGCTTGAGCTCGGTCTTGGGGGCCTTGATCGGGGGATACCTCTCCGACGCCCTGGGCTACAACGCCGCCTTCATCGCCGCGGGGGCGCTGATCTTGATCGCCCTCCCCATCGTGCTCCTTGAGTCGAAGCCGGTAGCGGAGGAGATCACCATCCCCACATCACAAGAGTCCCAGGGATCTTAGGGCACTGCGGGTGCCCTCATCCCAGAGGTCGTTTACCAACCGATAGTGGGGGCGATTGTGGCGCCGGTAAGGCCGGGAGTGGTGCGGGACAAGGCCCGTCTCCAAAAGGAGCGTCCCATGGGCGCGCAGTGCCCCCGGGGAGAAGGGGATCGTCCCCTCCTCCGCGAGCTCGATCACCAGTTCCCAGCGGCGCCGGAACTCCGCCGGGGCACCCCGCTTCCGGGGCTGGGACAGGAGCACCTCGGCCAATGCCTCAGGGTCCGCGCCCTTGCGCTTCGCCGGCCTGAGGTTCAATCGATGGGTCCGATCCAGGGGATCCACCGACTCAAACAGGGGTTCCTCGGGGAAGGCTTTTTCGTCCACACACTCCCACTCCCGGAGGAACTCGTGAACGAACCTCTCCCCTTCGACCAGGAGATGATCGGCGCCGAAGACCCCTTGGTACACCAACTTCGCCAGATCCTCCAACCCGAAGCCGGGGTGGCGTCCGAGATGTAGCTGGATAAGGCCCAATAGCGTCCGTTTCATCGGGAGCTTAGGATAGAATCATCGGTAAGGAGGGTACAAGTGAAGATCGGGGTCACGGGCCATCCGGGGGTGGGGAAGACCACCTTGGTGGAGCGGGTGATCGGGGCGGTACCGCTCAAATGTGGCGGCATGATTACGAAAGAGATCCGGAAGATCGGCCGCCGGGTGGGCTTCTCCATCCACGATCTCCTGACCGGAAAGGAGGGGGTCTTAGCCCACATACACCTGGAAAAGGGCCCAAAGCTCGGCCGTTACCGCGTGAACCTAAGGGATTTGGAAGAGATCGGCGCCGCGGCCATCGAGCGGGCACTTGTGGAGTGCGAGCTCGTGGTGATCGACGAGGTGGGCCCGATGGAACTGCGCTCGCAGAGGTTCATCCGCGCGGTGGAGAGGGCGTTGGAGTCGGAGAAACATCTCCTCGTCACGGTCCACCGGGCCTCGAATCACCACCTGGCCTACCGGATCCGCCACGAGACCGACCGCTTCTTCCGGCTTTCCGTTTCCAAACGCGACCAGATCACTGAGGAGATCATCGCGCTCCTTTCCGCGAACTCAAGTGGATGACCTTTCCGTCCATCGACCCTTCCCAAACCGCCGAAGAGGCATCTCCGAGCGACGCATCGGGGCTGAGGTCGAGGAGAAGGCGCGCATAAGGCCGGTCTCAATTTTTAAGGGGGGCCATCGACGGCCCCCCTTTTTTCATCGGAGCGAGGATGTATCCTCAGCCGGCGGGTGCTTCGGTGGCCTTGATGGCCCGAATGATGAAGAGGTCGAGCCTTGCGCTCAGGGCCTTGATCCGCAGGATGTGCCTTCCGAGCTCCAAGGCCTTGGGGCCCCGGGGGGCAAACTCCTCCTGTAGGCCCTGGACCAAGCCCCGCACGATCCCGCGGAACTTGGTGGCCTCCTCGGGGGAGAGCGCGCTCATGGCGCCCTTGAGGTAAGCTTCCACCCAGTCCCTCACCTCGGCGAACCTGCCGGCAACCGCGGGGCCCCGGCGCTCAGGTCCACGCCCCGGAGCTCCAGGAGCCATACCCCTCCCTCGCTCGAACACGTCCTCGATGCGGTGCAAGGATAGGGAGAGGATCACCAGGTCCTTCAGGGCCTCCTCACCGGGCCCCTCCGCTTCCTTGAGGGCCTCCAGGGCATCCTTGGCGAGCGCCATGGGCTTCGACAACGCCTCCTTCAATGCGGGTATATCCTCCACCTTATCCCACAAGGCGTTGAGTTCCGTGGCGATGGCCTTGATAAGCTCGGGGAGCCTCTCGGGAACCTGGGGCGCGGGTACCAGCCCTTGTGCCATTGGTTGGGCAAATCCACCCACCGCCAGTGAAAGGGCGATCGCCATCCCCGCTGCAAGCCTTGCCACTTTGGGAACTCTCAACATCTTTACCTCCTTTGTTTTCGGCCCGTTGGGCCGTGGTTGATCGGAGGCTAGCGCGACCCCGGTCACCGTTGAACCATAAGGTGGTCAATGGGGCGGTCAAAGACGGATCAATACCGGTTCGATTCCCTTGTGTCGGACAGGGGTTTCGCCTAATTTTTTGTTGTGAACCCCAAAAAGAGGATCCGGAGCCTGGGCCTTGTCCTTGGGGGATTGCTTTTGGGGGTTGCGTTGGCCCTGGGCCTCTTGGGGGGACGGCCCTCGATGGAAGAGGAGCACTTCCTTTCCCGAGGCTTGGACTACGTGGCCGCCTTCGCGGCCGCGGCCCAAAGCTGGATCGAGGAGGAGGATCTCGGGACCCTAGAGGACGCTGCCAGGTTCATGCTTTTGGGGAGCGCCGCCTTTGTGGAGGTGGTGTGGGACGGGGAAACGGTGGTCAGGGAGGCGCGGGGCGAGCTCTCCCCCCCTCCGCTGAGGGAGCTTCCCCCCGAGACCCGGACCAGCTTCCATTCCGAGGATCACGCCCGTTTCCTGGAGGTGGTCTATCCACTGGAAAGGGGATATGTACGGGCCTGGCTTGAGGTGCCGACCCCGGGTGGGGTCCCGTGGTGGCTGCCCACGGCGGTGGGCCTCCTTTCCGCTTTGGGCCTCGGCGCCATCGGAGGGGCTTTATACCTGGGTTACCGACGCTCGAGCCCGGGACCGGGAAAGAGGGGATCGCTTGTTGAGGTGGGAAGCTTGACGATCGACGAGGAAAGCAAAGAGGTCAGGCTCTGTGGAAAGCCGGTCAAGCTTTCGCCGAAACAGTACGCGCTTTTGTTGCTCCTCGCCCGGGAGCCCGGGAAGGTCTTCTCCGATCGGGACATCCTACGGGAGCTGTGGCCCGACTCCCGGTATGCGAATTCCAAGGATGTAAAGCAATACATTTATCTCCTACGCCGCCGGTTGGGAGAGGTATTGCCCGGGGCAGAGGCCCTGATCGCCACTGTGCCCGGGTTTGGGTATAAGCTTCTTTCCCCGGAGGAGATCGGTTTGACCGAACGTTGATTTACTTTCGACCTCAAAGAGGCTAAGGTGGTAAAGGACGATGCGGAGGGTTTCGGTGATCCTCGCGGCGCTTTCGGCCCTTTCCCTGGCGGGCGTGGCCCAGCCCACGGAACCCCCGGTCCCGCAGCTTGAAGTAGAGGTGATATCCGTGATGCGGGAGCTCCAAGCGGCGATGTTTTACGCTGCGCTGGCGGTGTACGCCCCGACCCCGGCGGATCAGCGGCTCTATTGCCAGCAGGTGGTGAACCTGATCGAGGGCGAGGGGGGTGAGCACTTCGTGGCGGAGGGTCTCCGACGGACGCCCGGGATGCTGAACCGGCTCGCGGCCATCCACAGGGCCGTTCCCCCCGATCTTCCTCCGATGAAGAGGCGGGCCGTGGCTCTCGTGCTGAACAACGTCCGGACCTTCCTCGAACTGGCCCTGGAGGAGAGCCTGGCCTCGCTGCGGAAGGAAGACGTCGAGGCCGGGGCTGTGCATATGCGCAAGGCGTTCGCGTTCCTCTTCGCCGCCTGGGGAGTGGAGGTGGAAACCCCGTATCTCGGGGGGATGTGGCTCCTCCTCAAACACCTTGGGTACCAGCGGCCCATGCCTCCGGGAAGGGGCCATCCTTAACGGGAGCAAAGGGGAAGGGAAAAGGAAATGGTGGTGCCCTTCCCCACCACGCTTTCGGCCCAGATCTTTCCCCCGTGGGCCTCCACGATGGCCTTGGCGATGGCCAACCCCAGGCCGGAACCCTCCTCGTTACGGGAGCGATCCACTTTGTAGAAGCGCTCGAAGATATGGGGTAGGTCCTCGGGGGGTATACCGGGTCCTTGGTCCCGTACGGAGATCACCGCTTCACCCCCTTCCCTTTTCAGGGTCACCCTTACCGTTCCCCCGGGCGGGGAGTAACGCACCGCGTTGGCGAGGATATTTCCGAGGACCTGACGGATCCGATGGGGATCGGCTTCCACCACGGAACCGTGCTCAAGCTCGGTTTCGATCTCGATGCCCTCCTCTTGGGCCATGGGACGGACCGCCTCACAGGTGCGCTCCACGAGCTCGGCAAGCTCCAACTTCTGGCGCTCAAGGGGCAGGGTTCCCGCTTCCGCCAGGGTAAGCTCCCTCAGGTCTTCCACAAGCTTCCCCAACTGCAGTGTTTCCTCGTAAACCGGGGCCAGCGACTCCTGGGTGAGGGGAAAGACCCCGTCCAGCATCGCCTCGAGGTTCCCCTGGATCACGGTGAGGGGAGTACGGAGCTCGTGGGCGATGTCGGCGATGAGGTTCCGGCGGGCCCTCTCGGAGCGCTGCAGGGCCTCGGCCATGCGGTTGAAGGCCTGGGCCAACCTCCCCAGCTCATCCCGACTGCGGACCACCACCCGGTGGGCGAGGTCCCCGGCGGCGATACGCTCGGTGGCCCGGATGAGCCGCCTTAGGGGCGACGCCAATTGCCAGGCGAGCACGGCCCCCAGGATCCCCGCGGCCACAAGGCCGATGGCCACCCCCAAAAGGG